>DATAGA010000312.1:0-6690 GCA_036257215.1 Myxococcota bacterium | reverse complement strand
CCGCCGGTCTCGACGAGCATCAGCCAGCCCGTCGCGGTGCCGCGCGAGGAGGTGGGGAAGAGCTCGGTCGAGATCGCTCGAATCACCGTGTTGCCGCCCGAGAGCGCGAAGACCGCGGGGATCCACGCGGCCGGGATCAGCCAGCCGGCGCCGCGGTAGAACGCGAACATGAAGAGCGGGAACACCGCGAGCGCGATGAAACCGACGGCGCGGCGCCCGTAGCGGTCGCCGAAGCGGCCGGCCGCCGGGTTGCCGACGATGCCGAAGAGGCCGCCGAGGATGAACATCGCCGAGTACTCCCACGGCTCCCAGCCCCGGTTGGTGAGCAGGTAGTCGCCCATGAGCTGGAAGCCCGAGGCGTGGCCGCCCGCCGCGAGCGCGCCGACGAGCGCGACGCCGAGTGCGCGCCCCGGGTGGTCGCGCACGATGCCGAGGACGGGCGTCAGCCAGCTGCCGGCGGCGTGAGCGCCGTCGGAGGTCGCGCTCTGCGCGCGGGTGAAGCGGTCCGTCTCGCGCACCTCGCGCCGGAAGCGCGGCACGAGGAGCAGCGGCACGACTCCCACCGCGTAGAGGAAGCGCCAGCCGAAGGGCAGCGACTCGATCGCCGCGAAGAGCGCCGCGCCGAGCCCGAAGCCGAAGGCGCCGAGCGCCCCGAGCATCCCGACCCCCCAGCCGCGCCGGGCCGCGGGCAGCTCCTCGCTCACGATCACGAACGCGGTCGCGGAGGCGGTGATCAGGAACGTGCGGCTCACCATCTGCACCGCTACGAACTGCCACGCGTTCTGCACGAACGCCGTCGCGAGCGTCCCGACGCTCATGCCGACCACGGCGGTGAGGAACACGCGGCGGCGGCCGAGCCGGTCGATGAACGGGATGACGAAGATCGCCGGCACGGCGCCGAGCCGGACCCACGCCGTGAGCCGGCCCACCTCCGACTGGGGGAGGCCGAAGTCCTCGCGGATGTACTTGATGGCCGAGCCCAGCATCGAGAGGTCGTAGTTCTCGAACAAGAGGGCGAGCGCGATGACGCCGACGAGGCGCAGCTGCGCGGGGGTGATCTCCGGCGGGACGCGACCCAGAAAGGGCGGGATCCACCACGGGTTGCGCGCGGCCGGCACAGCGGGCCGAGCATAGCCGCGGCCGCCCCGACGCCTCGGCCGTCCGGGGCGGGCGCGCGCCGCGGCGGGCGGATGCCGCCGGCCCGGCCGGGCCCGGGCCGGGCGAGCCTCGGCGCGCGGCGGGGCGGCTCGAAGGGCCCGGGTCGGGCCGATATCGTCTCGCGCCCGTGCCGGCCGCGAGCTCCCTCGAGATCCACGCGTTCGCGGACGGCGCGGCCTTCGCCGCGCGGCTCGCGCGGGCGCTCGGCGCCGGGCCGACCCGGCGCATCACCGTCTCGCACTTTCCGGACGGCGAGCGGCTCGTGCGCGTCGCGGCGCCCTGCCGTCGCCGCGCGGTGCTCGTGCGCTCGCTCCACGCGCCCGACGAGAAGCTGCTCGAGGTGCTGCTCGCCGCCGACGCCCTGGCGCGCAGCGGCGCGCGGGACGTGACGCTCGTCGCGCCCTACCTCCCGTACCTGCGCCAGGACCACGCGTTCCACGACGGCGAGCCGGTCTCGGCGGCGGTGGTCGGCGGGGTCCTCGGCCGCGCCTTCACGCGGGTCGTGACCGTCGAGCCGCACCTCTACCGGATCCGGCGCCTGTCGGACGTCGTGCCGGGGCGGGCGAGCGCGCTGCCCGCGGCGCCGGCACTCGCGCGCTGGCTCGCCCGCCACCGCGCGCGGCCGCTGCTCGTCGCGCCCGACGCCGAGGCGGAACCGTGGGTGCGCGCGCTCGGCTGGGAGACGGGGCTGCCCTGGCTCGTCGGCCGCAAGGAGCGCATCGGCGAGCGGCGCGTGCGCGTCGAGCTGCCGGCCGTGCCGCCGGGAGCGCACGCGCTCCTCGTCGACGACGTGGCGACGACCGGCGCGACGCTTGCCGCCGCGGCCCGCGCCCTGCGCGCGCGCGGCGCGCGCCGCGTGGACGCCGTCGTCGTGCACGCGCTCTTCGTGCCCGGCGCACTCGGGCGGCTCCGCGCGGCCGGGATCCGCAGCGTCGCCTCGACCGACACCGTGCCGCACCGCACCAACGCCATCCCCGTCGCGGGCCTCGTCGCGGACGCGCTGCGACCGCGCGGCCGCGCACGGCGGTAGGACGGCCGACCCGGGAGGGACATGCAGCGCCTCGGGATGACGATTCCGCTCCAGACCCTGCGCATCGACCGCCACGCGGACTTCGTGCGCGAGCTCGCCGACCTCGGCTACACCGACCTGTGGACGAGCGAGGCGCAGGACGTCGACGGGCTGACGCCGCTCGCGCTCGCGTCCGTCTGGGCGCCGGGGCTGCGGCTCGGCTGCGCCTGCCTCCCGGTCCAGACCCGCGGCGCCGCGACCCTCGCGATGAGCGTCGCCGCGCTGTGCGAGGCGGCGCCGGGGCGGTTCGTCGTCGGCGTCGGCGCGTCGTCGGAGCCCATCGTCCGCCACTGGAACGCGCTCCCGTTCGAGCAGCCGTACGCCCGCACGCGCGACACCGTGCGCTTCCTGCGCGAGGCCCTCTCGGGCGCGCGGGTCGACCGCGACTACGGGACGTTCGCCGTGCGCGGCTTCCGGCTGCGACGCCCGCCGGAGCCCGCGCCGCCGATCCTCGTGGCGGCGCTTCGCTCCGGGATGATCGAGCTCGCCGGGCGCGAGGGCGACGGCGTGATCCTCAACTACGTGACGCCCGAGGACCTCCCGCGCGTGCTGCCCCACGTGAAGCGATTCGGCGAGGCGAAGGAGGTCGCCGCGCGGATCTACGTGTGCCCGACGCGCGAGCCGGAGCGGGTGCGCGCGGTGGCGCGCGCGTCGATCACCGCGTACTTCAACGTGCCGACCTACCGCGCGCACCAGGAGTGGCTCGGGCGCGGACCCCTGCTCGCGCCGATGTGGGAGCGCTGGGCGGCGGGCGACCGCAAGGGCGCCCTCGCCGCGCTCCCCGACGAGGTCGTGGATGCCTTCTACATCCACGGCCCGGCGGAGCACTGCCGCGAGCGCATCGAGGCCTACCGCGCGGCCGGCCTCGACACGCCGATCGTCGGGCTCGTCGAAGAGGCGATGGACCCGCGCGAGGCGGCGCGGCTGCTCGCGCCGCGCTGAGCTGGCGCGGCCGCGGCCCCCCGGGTCAGACCCCGAGCGCCTTCTTCAGCCCCGCGATGCCGCCGCGGTAGATGCCCTCGATGAGCCCGGCCGCCTGGCTCTCGGCGCCGCCGCGCGGCGTGAACGTGCTGCTCCACTCGACCTGGGTGCCGTCGCCGTCCTCGGCGAGCCGGATCGTCGCGAGGTAGCCGTCGAAGGGGAGGGGATGCGTCCCGACGATCGCGTACGAGAGCGTGCGCGCGCGCTCGTCGATCCCTTCGAGCCGCTCCTGCAGCACGAGCCCGCCCGGCATCCCCAGCGTGCGCACCGCGCCGACGCCCTCGCCGGAGAGCGTCACGCTCTCGATGCCGGCGGCCCAGCGCTGGAGCCCTCCGAAGTCGCGCACGAGGTCCCACACGCGGTCCGCGCTCGCCCCGATCCGGTCCGTCACCTTGACGCTGGCCATGGTTCCTCCGCCCCACGCCCCCGACGGCCAAGGGATACCGCAGCCGCGGCGGCTGCCGCACGCGACCCGGGACGGGGACGAACGCGACTCCCCGCCTCAACTGGACCCTGGGGGGCGCCGATAGGGCGGCGATGGCGGCCCTCAGCGCGGTCGGGTTCGGGGTCTTCTTTCTCGCCAGTCTCGCGATCGGCGTGCGCCTCGTCGCGCTCGCCGCCCGTACGCGGCGGCAGCCCGAGCTCTTGATCGGGATGGGGATCCTCGGCATCGGGCCGACCGCCCTCGGCTCGATGATGGCCGCCGCCGCGCTCGCCGGGACGACGTCCGGGCGCGCATTGACCGGGCTCGCGTACATGGCGATCGCGGTGGGGTCGACCGCGGCGTGCGTCTTCAACTGGCGCGTGTTCCGGCCCGACGGGCCCTGGGCCCGCATCTGGGTGCGCGCGACGCCGGTCCTCTACGCCGTCGCGATCGCGACCGAAGGCGCGACCACGGGCTTCGCCAATCCGCTGCAGCCGGGGCCGGCGGGTCTCGCCGTCTCGACGCTGTGCGCGACGAACCTGCTCTGGGGAGCCGGGGAGTCGCTGCGCTACTGGCTGCTCATGCGCCGGCGGCTTCGGCTCGGCCTCGCCGACCCGCTCGTGACCAACCGCTTCCTGCTCTGGGGCCTCGGGATCGGCGCGGCGGGGATCGGCTCGGTGATCTCGCTCGTGGTGCAGCTCACCACGGGAAACGCGATGGCGGAGCTGCCCGCCCTGATGCTCAGCAACTCGCTCCACGGCCTCACGTCGGCGGTCCTCATGTGGATCGCGTTCGTGCCGCCGGCTGCGTGGAAGCGGTTCGTGCTGGAGAGCCACCGCGCCCACGCGGCCTGAGTCGACCGCCTCGCCGGGGGCGGCCGCCGGCGCGACGTGCTTCCCTCCGCCTCGTGAGCGCGACGCGTCCCGCGGCCGGCGAGCCGCTGATCCTCCCGTTCGACGGCCGCGTGCCGCGCCTCCACGCGGGCGTATGGGTGGCCCCGGGAGCCGTCGTCGTCGGAGACGTCGAGCTCGGCCCCGACGCGAGCGTCTGGTACGGCTGCGTGCTGCGCGGCGACGTCCACGCCATCCGCGTCGGGGCGCGCACGAACGTCCAGGACCTCTGCGTGGTCCACGTGACGGCCGGCCGCTTTCCGGCGGAGATCGGCGCGGAGGTCACCGTCGGACACCGCGCCGTGGTCCACGGCTGCACCGTGCACGACGGCGCGCTGATCGGGATCGGCGCGCTCGTCCTCGACGGCGCGGAGGTGGGCGAGGGCGCGCTGGTGGGCGCGGGCGCGCTCGTCACGCCCGGGACCCGCGTCGCCCCCTACACCCTCGTCGTCGGCGCACCGGCGCGCCCGGTCCGCCTCCTCACCGACGCCGAACGCGCCGACCAGCGCGAGCGGACGCTGCGCTACGTCGAGACCGCGCGGGCCCACGCGCGGTCTAGGGAAGCGAGGGGCTGCTAGTCCAGGTCCTTGCCGTCCATCCCCGCGTTCTTCCGGGCCCGGCGGACGAGGTCGAGGGCGATCGGACCGATGCGGAGGGGGTCGTCGACGGCAGGGACGGTCGGGCCGCGGTGCCACCCTTCCGAAACGGCGAGGATCCGGCCCGACGCCTCGAAGATCCGGCCCGTGACCTCGCGCGACTCGGGGCTCGCGAGCCAGGTCACGATCGGCGCGATCCAGCGCGGCGACATGGCCTCGCGGTCGGCGTCGGTGAGCTGGCGCTGCTGGAGCGGCTCCGTGAGGCGCGTGAGCGCGCCCGGCGCGACGGCGTTCACCGTGACGCCGTAGCGGCGCAGCTCGCGTGCGGCGATGATCGTGAAGGCTGCGATCCCCATCTTTGCCGCGCCGTAGTTCGTCTGGCCCGGGTTGCCGTAGATGCCCGACACCGACGTGGTGTTGATGATGCGGGCGTCCACGGGGCGGCCGGCCTTCTGCTGGTCGCGCCAGTGGGCGGCGGCGAAGTGCGCGGGCGCGAACGTGCCCTTGAGGTGCACCTTGATCACCGCGTCCCATTCGGCCTCGGTCATGTTGACGAGCATGCGGTCGCGCAGGATGCCGGCGTTGTTCACGAGGACGTCGAGCCGCCCGAACGTGTCGAGGGCCTGCTGCACCATGCGCCGCGCCGCCTCGAAGTCGGAGACGTCGTCGCCGTTCACGACCGCCTCGCCGCCCGCCTTGCGGATCTCCTCGACGACCTCCTGCGCGGGCGAGCGGTCGGCGCCGCTCCCGTCGGCAGCGGCTCCGAGGTCGTTCACGACGACGCGCGCGCCGTGCGCCGCGAGCATCAGCGCGTGCTCGCGGCCGATGCCGCGGCCCGCCCCGGTGACGATGCACACCCGGTCCTTGCAGAGATCGCCGATCACGTTCGTCGCCCTCCCTTTCGCCGTCGCTCGCCGGCGGCCCGATGGCGCCGCCCGCCGACGTGCGGGGCGGCGCCGATGCATGGTGTCGCGAATTGACACGCGAATCAACGCGCCGGTAGCCTCCGTCCGTGCCCCACAAGTACGCGGCCGTCGACGGCGTGGCGACCTACGTGCACCACGTCGGCCCGACGACGCTGCCCGAGGTCGTGCCGGACCTCTCGCGCGGCGAGGTGATCGTGTGCCTGCACTGCAGCGGCGGTAACGGGGCGATGTTCGACGGGGTCCTCGCGGGCCTCGCGGGCGCGCACAGCCCGCTCGCGCTCGACTTCCCGGGTCACGGCCGCTCGGGCGGGCTCGACAGCCTGGGGTCGATCGAGCGGATGGCCGCGTTCACCGCGGCGTTCCTCGAGCGCTGGGGCGTCGAGCGCGCGGTGCTGCTGGGCCACTCGATGGGGGGCGCCGTCGCGCTCCGCCTCGCGCTCGAGCGCCCGGCGTCTGTGCGCGCGCTCGTGCTCGTCGCGAGCGGGGCGCGCTTCCGCGGCGCCGCGCTGCCGCTGATCGAGCGCGTCGTGGCCGGGAAGGAGCGCCGCCCCTTCTTCCGCGACGCCTACTCGCCCAAGGCCAGCCCCGAGGTGCTGCGCCGCGGCTTCACGGAGGATCTGAAGACCGACCCGCGCGCGCTCGCCGG
>DATAGA010000496.1:0-7859 GCA_036257215.1 Myxococcota bacterium | reverse complement strand
GCGCGGCCGCGCAGCGCCTCGAGGAACGCGCCGTGCACCTCGTGCTCGGGCGTCTGCGCGAGGTTGAACACCACGACGTGTCGCTGCGCGCCCGGAGCCGGCGCGGCGGCCGGGGGGTCGTCGCCGTAGGCGAGGCTCTCGCGCAGCGAGACCTCGGCGCGACTGCCGAACAGCTCGTGCAGCAGCTCGCGCAGCGCGTCGGCGCTGCGCGGCGCGAGCAGGTGGCTGTACGGGAGCACCTCGACCCGCACGCCCTGGCCGCGGTCGGCGGCGAGGAGCCGCAGGTAGTAGGGCGCGTCGAGCGGCGGACGGAGCGCCGACGCGAGGCGGCGCGCGCGGCGCGCAGCGAGGGCGGCGAGGATCGCCCGCGGCACGCCGATCGCGCCCGCCGCGGTGAGCGCCCAGAGGTGGATCCACGTCGCGGCGGGTCCGTCGTTCGGCGCCTCGAGCGCGGCGAGAGAGGCCGGGGTGAGGAGCTGCACCGCGGTGGGAGCGCCGTCGCGCACGGCGTCGAGCAGGCGCGCCGCCGGTCCGAGCACGAATGAGAGCAGCGCCGACGCCTCGCCGGGTCCGAGGAACGTGCTCTCCCACGTCGCTCGATACGCCCACGCGAGCCCGCGCACGTACATCCCGGCCACGAGGCCCGCGGCGAAGCCGAGCGCGCCGAGGTGGAGCGCGACCTGCATGCGCGCGACGTGGAGGGGCCCGGTCGCGGCGAGCCAGCGGCGCCCGAAGTCGCCGAGCGCGGCGGCGAGCCAGCGCGCCTCGTCCGGCGCCGCCGACGTCGGCCGCGCGAGCACGCGCAGCGCAGCGCGCGGCACGAGCTCGCCGAGACGGCGCGCGAGCGCCGCAGCCCCCGCTCGCGTCCGGGCGCCGGCGCCGCCGCGCCGCGCGGCCAGCGCGCGCACGGCGAGGCCGACGTACACCGCGACGTTCCACAGAAGGAGCGCGAGCAGCGGGAACGCGAGCAGGTTCACGCGCCGCTCGCCGCCGAGTGCGTCGGCGGCGAACCCGACGAACGAAGTCGCGGCGAGGACGAGCACACCCGGCACGCGGAGCAGCGCCGCGCGAGACGCCGCGCGCAGCGCGGGATGGCGCGCGCCGAGCCAGGCGGAGAGCTCCGCGGCGCGCGTCTCGACGAAGGCCTCCGGGTCCGCGGCGTCGCCGCCGGCAGCCTCGCGCGCGCGCCGGCTCGCGAGCTCGCGCTCTGGCAGCGGCAGGAAGCGGCCGTCGGGATCGCGCTCTTCGGCGCCCTGCACGAGCAGCGTGCGGACGAGGGCCTCCTCGCGCGCGGCGGACGCTGCCATGCGGCGAGGCTAACGCCGAGCATCGCCCGCCGCGCCCCGCTTGACGCTGGTCGCGACAACGCCCGCCGCGTCCGGGTTGACGCCGGCCGCGATCGGTGTCACGTTCCCGCCCGATGCGCGATCGGTCCCTGCAGCTCCTCGGCCTCCTCGAGCTCGCCCTTACGAGGGCGGGAGAGGGGGTCGTCGGCCGCTAGCCCGACCGCGACTCGCAGCGAAAACCCTCTCCCGCCGAGCCGGCCGGAGAGGGTTTCGCGTTTCGGGGGTCGCTCCCCGCACGATCGGACCCGACGCCTCCGGCCGCCCTCGGCACGAAGGAGCGTCCATGGCGGAATCCGATCGAGTCCTGATCTTCGACACGACCCTGCGCGACGGCGAGCAGGCGGCAGGGGTCGCCTTCTCGGCGCGGGACAAGCTCGAGATCGCCGCGGCGCTCGCGGCGGCCGGGGTCGACGTCGTGGAGGCGGGCTTTCCGGTCAGCTCGCGCGGGGAGTTCGAGGCGGTGCGCGGTGTCGCGCGCGAGGTGCGTGACACGCGCGTGTGTGCGCTCGCGCGGGCCGTGCCGAAGGACGTGGAGGCCGCCGGGGAGGCGCTCCGGGACGCGGTGGCGCCGCGCATGCACGTCTTCGTCAACGCGAGCGACATGCAGCTCGCGCACCAGCTGCGCCGCAGCCGGCGCGAGGTCACGGGCATGGTCCACGCGATGGTGGGCCGCGCGCGCGAGCTGGTCGGCGACGTCGAGTTCAGCCCGATGGACGCGACGCGCGCAGACCGCGAGTTCGTGACGGAGCTCGCGGAGGTCGCCGTGCGCGCGGGGGCGCGCACCGTGAACCTGCCGGACACCGTCGGCTACGCGCTGCCGGACGCCGTGCGCGAGCTCGTGGAGCACGTGCGCCGGCACGTCGCTCCCATCGCAGACGCGGTCGTCTCGTTCCACGGCCAGGACGACCTCGGGCTCGCCACCGCGAACTCGCTCGCCGCGGTCGCGGGCGGCGCGCGCCAGGTCGAGGTCGCGCTCAACGGGATCGGCGAGCGCGCCGGCAACACCGCGTTCGAAGAGGTGGTGATGGCGCTGCGTGTGCACGGCGAGCGGCTGGGCGTGCGCACCGGGGTCGACGCGCGCAGGATCCACGGCCTCTCGCGCCTCGTCGCGGAGCGCAGCGGCATCGAGGTCCCGCCGAACAAAGCGGTCGTCGGAGCCAACGCGTTCCGGCATGCGTCGGGCATCCACCAGGACGGCGTGCTGAAGCACCGGGCGACGTTCGAGTGCTTCGATCCGGCGGAGATCGGTCACCCGGAAGGGACGCAGATCGTCGTCGGCAAGCTGTCGGGACGGGCGGGCTTCGCCGCCCGGGCGGAAGCGCTCGGCTACCGCCTCGACGGCCGCGCCCTGGCCCGGGCGTTCGAGCGCTTCCAGGCGCTCGCCGCCGACGGGAGGGTCTCGGGCGATGGAGCCCTGCACGCGGCCTGCGAGGCGGCGGCGGCCTGCGCACCCCCTTCAGCTCGCGCTGGCGCGGTCCGATGACGGGACATGCGCTTCGCCCCCCTCTTGGTCGCCCTCGCGCTCGCGCTCGCGGGCGCGGGCCTCGGCTGTGTGATGCCGGCGGGCCAGGAGGTCGCGGTCGACCGGCGCGGCGGGGCCGTCTTCACCGGCAACGGCGTCCTGCTCGAGGTCTCGGCCGACCGCTCGAAGTGTCGGGTGGCGGTCCGCAACAACGCGCTCTTCGTCGAGCGGCGCTGGGTGGACTGCCGCTACGTGCACGCGCGCCCGCTGCTCTAGTCAGGCGACCGCGATCGGGATTCAGGGCAGGATCGCCTCGATGAGGCTCGGGCCCGGCGTCGCGAAGGAGCGGGCGAGGGCGTCGGAGAGCGCGGCCGGCGTCTCGGCCCGGGAGGCGGGGACGCCGAAGCCGCGGGAGAGCGCGGTCCAGTCGAGGGCCGGGCCGCCGAGGTCCGTGAGCGCGAGCGCCGCCGGACCGGGCTCGGCGATGCCCGCGCGGCCGAGCTCGACGCGCAGGATCCGGTAGGCGCGGTTGGCGCACACGACGACCGTGGCGTCGAGGCCCTCGCGGGCGAGGGTCCAGAGCGCCTGCAGGGTGTAGAGGCCGCTGCCGTCGGCCTGGAACGCGACGACGCGCCGCTCCGGGCAGGCGAGGGCGGCCCCGACCGCGCAGGGGAGGCCCTGGCCGATCGAGCCTCCGGTCAGGGCGAGCACGCTGTGCGGCGGCGCGGCGGGCGCGGCGAGGGCGTACGGCAGGCCGGAGGTCGCCGCCTCGTCGACCACGATCGCTCCCTCGGGTTGGAGCGCCGTGAGAGCCTGGCCGAGGCTGGCCGGGTCGAGCGCGCCCTCGCCGCGAGGAGGCGCCGGGCGCTCGCGGGGCGGCACCGCCACCGAGGGCGCGGCGAGCTGGCGGGCGAGCGCGTCGAGCGCCCCTGCCGCGTCCTCTCCGGGCCCGGCGAGCGCGTGGACCTCGCAGCTCGGCGGAGCGAGCTGGCTCGGGACGCCCTCCGTCCCGAAGAAGGCGACGGGCGCGCGCGTGCCGGCGAGGACGAGGTGGGCGAAGCCCGAGAGCCAGCTCACGGCCTGCTCCGGGAAGTACGGCAGCCGCTCGACGGCCGGGACGCCCTGGCCGCGCTCGAGCCGCGCGTAGAACGAGTCGGTCGCGAGGCGCGCGCCCGTGCGCGCCGCGAGTGCGGAGGCGGCGCGCAGCCCGCGCTCCGCGAGCGCGCTGCCACCGAGAAGAAGCAGGACGGGCGCGCCGCTCTCGAGCGCAGCGCGGGCGGCCGCCACGGCGGCGTCGTCGGGCATTCGCGCCGCGCGCGGGCGAGGTGCGGGCGCGGGGCCGTCGGCGGCCGCGGCCTGCGCGTCGACGGGGACGACGAGCGTCGCGACTGCGCCCGGCGGCCCGACCGCCGCCGCGAGCGCATCGGCCGCGTCGGACGCGAGGCTCTTGGCGCTCGCGCTCGTGCGCACGAAGCCCGACATGGGCCGCGCGAGCGACTCGACGTCGCTCGCGAGCGGCGGATCCGACGCGACGTGCCAGGTGGCGTGGTCGCCGACGAGGTTCAACACAGGCGTCTGCGCGCGGCGCGCGTTGTGGAGGTTCGCGAGGCCGTTGGCGAGGCCGGGACCGAGGTGGAGCAGCGTCAGCGCCGGGCGTCCCGTCATCCGCCCGTAGCCGTCGGCCGCGCCGGTGCAGACGCCCTCGAAGAGGCCGAGGACGGCCCGCACGCCGGGGACCGCGTCGAGCGCCGCGACCAGCGGGAGCTCCGTCGTCCCCGGGTTCGCGAGGCAGAGGTCGACGCCCGCGGCGCGCACCGTCCGCAGCAACGCCTCGGCGCCGTTCATCGTTCCTCCGCGCGCCCGTTCGCGTGTCCCGGGCCCAGCCTAGCTTCGCAGCTTCGCGCCGAGCCGCCCGCGAGTGGAAGAGAAGGGCCCGAATGACTAGAGTGCCGGGCCTCCGCGGCGTGTCGCCGCGCGCGGCCGGGACGTCTGGGCGGCGGCTCGGGCGCGACGCCGCGGTCGACGCCAGTGCCCCCGCGGGCCGCCGAGCGCCCGGCGGAACCCGCCACCCGAACGAGCCGGAGACTCCACACCATGCCGACGATCCTCATCATCTCGCTCGTGGCGAGCGTCCTCGCCCTGGTCTTCGCGGGCGTCCTGTTCGCCCGCGTCCTCGCGGCGCCGACCTCGACCCCGAGGGCGAACGAGATCGCGGCGGCCATCCGCTCCGGCGCCGAGGCGTTCCTCACCCGCGAGTACCGCACGATCGGCGTCGTCGGGCTTCCGATCCTCCTCCTGCTCTGGGTGCTGCTCGGGCGCTGGTACGCCCTGGGCTTCGCCGTCGGCGCGCTGGCGAGCGCGGCGGCCGGCTTCGCCGGCATGATGGTGTCGGTCCGCGCCAACCTGCGGGTCGCCCAGGCGGCCCACTCCGGCTTCGGGCGCGCCTTCGCGCTCGCCTTCGACGGCGGCGCGGTGACGGGTCTCGCGGTGGTGGGCGCGGGCCTGCTCTCCCTCACCGTCCTCGTGTACGCGATGCACGCGTACGGGCAGACGAGCCCCGACGCCCTCGTCGGCCTCGCCTTCGGCGGCTCGCTCATCTCGGTCTTCGCCCGCCTCGGCGGCGGCATCTTCACGAAGGGCGCCGACGTGGGCGCCGACCTCGTCGGAAAGGTCGAGGCCAACATCCCCGAGGACGACCCGCGCAATCCGGCGGTGATCGCGGACAATGTCGGCGACAACGTCGGCGATTGCGCGGGAATGGCGGCGGACCTCTTCGAGACCTACGGCGTCACCGCCGCGGCCGCCATGCTGATCGCACACATCGCGTTCCCGGGGAGCGTCTCGATGTTCCTCTACCCGCTGGCGATCGGCGCGGCGGGGGCCTTCGGCTCGCTCGTCGCCATCCCGTTCGTGCGGATCACCGAGCCCGCCGAGGGCGAGCGTCCGGCGGTCATGCGCGCCATGTACCTCGGCCTCGGCATCGCGTCGGTCGTGATGCTGCTCCTCGTCGCCCTCGGGAACTTCTTCGTCGACTTCCCGGCGCAGGCCGCCGTGGGGCAGCCCGGCGTCGGCGGCTTCGGCCTGTGGATCTGCGCGGGGATCGGCGCGGTCGTCACGGCGGCCATGATGTGGGTCACGGACCTCTACACCGGCGATGGCTCGCGCTTCGTTGCGCGCATCGCGGACGCGAGCCAGGGCGGTCACGCCACGAACATCATCAGCGGGCTTGCGGTCGGCATGCAGTCGACGGTGATCCCGGTCGTCGTGATCGTGGTCGCGATCATGCTCTGCTACGAGCTCGGCGGGCTCTTCGGCGTCGGCACCGCGGCGATGTCGATGCTCTCCCTGGCGGGCATCGTCGTCTCGATCGACGCGTACGGGCCGATCACGGACAACGCCGGCGGCATCGCCGAGATGGCGGAGCTCGGCTCCGACGTGCGCCGCGTGACGGACCCGCTCGACGCCTTCGGCAACACGACGAAGGCCGTCACGAAGGGCTACGCCATCGCGTCGGCCGGGCTCGCGGCGGTCGTGCTCTTCGGCACGTACATCGCGGACCTCCGGCACATCGGCGGGATCGAGACGACCTTCGACCTCTCCTCGCCGGCGGTCCTCGCCGGCCTCTTCGCCGGCGCGGTGATCCCGTTCGTGTTCGCGTCGCTCGCGATGAGCGCCGTCGGGAGCGCCGGCCAGAAGGTGGTGGACGAGGTGCGCCGGCAGTTCAAGGAGATCCCGGGCCTCATGGAGGGCACCGCGAAGCCCGACTACCGCACCTGCGTCGACATCGTGACGGCATCGGCGCTGCGGCTCATGGTCGCGCCGGCATTGATCCCCGTCGTGATCCCGATCTTCGTCGGGCTCGTCCTCGGCGCGCAGGCGCTCGGCGGCCTCCTGATCGGCTCGATCGTGGCGGGCGTGTGCGTCGCCATCTCGATGACGACCGGCGGCGCCGCCTGGGACAACGCCAAGAAGTACATCGAGGCGGGCGCCTACGGTGGCAAGGGCTCCGACGCCCACAAGGCGGCGGTCACGGGAGACACGGTCGGCGACCCCTACAAGGACACGGCCGGCCCGGCGATCAACCCGATGCTGAAGCTCGTGAACATCGTCGCGCTGTTGCTGATCCCCTTCCTGTCCTAGGTCACGGGGTGCCCGAGGCGTACGGCCCGGAGCCGTCCGCGCATCCGCGCGACCGGCTCGAGCGGACGCTCTCGCTCCGGGACGCGGTCTTCCTGGTCGTCGCGTCGGTGGTCGGCTCGGGCATCTTCCTCACGCCCGGGCCGATCGCGGACCGGCTGCCCCACCCGGGGCTGATCTTCGCGGTGTGGATCGCGGGCGCGCTGCTCTCGCTGGCCGGAGCGCTCGCGAACGCCGAGCTCGGCTCGATGTATCCGCGCGCCGGCGGCGACTACGTCTATCTCCGCGAGGCGTTCCACCCCGCCGCGGGCTTCCTGGCCGGCTGGATCTCCTTCTTCGCGATCTTCGCCGGCACGGTTGCGACGCTCGCCGCGGGCTTCGCCGAGTCCTTCGCAGCGTGGCTGGGGCTTCCCGCGACGACCGTCGTGCCCCTCGCGATCGCGACGGTCGCCGCCGCCTCGTGGCTCAACTGGGCCAGCGTGCGTTGGGGCGTGCTGGCCAACAACGCGACGAGCTGGATCAAGGTCGTCGCGCTCGCGGTCTTCGCCGTCGTCGGCCCGCTCAGCGGACGCGGCGACGCGGCGAACCTGCGCCCCTTGCTCGAGGGCGCGACCGCCGTCGCGACGCCGACCGCCTTCGCGCTCGCGCTCTCCCCGGTCCTCTTCAGCTACCTCGGCTGGAACGCCTCGGTGTACGTCGCGAGCGAGATCCGCGATCCGCGCCGCAACCTGCCGCGCTCGCTCTTCCTGGGCCTCGCCGTGTGCGCCGCACTCTACCTCGCGCTCAACGCCGTCTACCTGTACGCGCTTCCGGTGGACGCGCTTCGCACGACCGCAAACGCCGGCGAGGGCGCGGCGCGCGTCCTCTTCGGCGACCTCGGCGGGCGCCTGCTCGCCGTGTTCGTCCTGCTCTCG
>DATAGA010000487.1:0-1913 GCA_036257215.1 Myxococcota bacterium | reverse complement strand
GCAGCGTCGCCACGACGAGGAGCGGGAGCGAGCCGAGCTCGGGCGCCAGGAACTCGAGCAGGAAGAGCGAGTCTTCGTCGGCCCACTGCACGGCCGCGCTCGCGACGCCGCGGCGAGCGCGCGGGCCACGCGCGCGCAGAGCTCGAAGCGAGCCCTTCCGGATGGACCCTCGGGATCCGGAGCGGCCTCGGGCGCGCGCAGCAGCGAAAGGACACCGGCGACCTCCCGGGCGGCGGCGCCGCCGTGGTCGGCGGCGTAGCTCGCGAGCGCCTGAACGAGCGGCCAGTAGGCCGGCGCGCCTTCGCGCTGCGGGCAGCGCCCCCACACGACGGAGGCGCCGCTGCCCCGGGCCTCCGCGGCGAGCGCGGCGGCCGTGCGCGTCTTCCCCATGCCGGGCTCGCCGACCAGGAGGGCCAGGCGGCCCTCTCCCCGGAGCGCGGCCTCGAGCACGGCGCGCAGGAGCGCGCGCTCGGTTTCGCGGCCCACGAAGCGGGATGCCGGTAAGGAATCCATGCGCGTCCGGTCGCCGCTCTGCGATCTGCGGCGCGAGGCCGCGAGCGAGTATACGCCGAGTCGAGTCAGCGAGCGGGAGAGCTGCGCCGACCGCCGTCCCCGCCGCGCGGCCGGCGGGACGACGCGCGCAGCGCGCGTTCCTCCGCCGCGGAGAGAGCGCGGCACTGCCCGGGCTCGAGCCGGAGCGTCGCGAGCGCGAGCGGGCCGATCGCGACGCGCACGAGCCGCAGCGTCGGGTGCCCGACCGCCGCGGTCATGCGCCGCACCTGGCGGTTGCGGCCCTCGCAGAGCACGAGCTCGAGCCAGGCAGTGGGGATGGCGCGGCGCACGCGGATCGGCACGGGCCGCGCCGGGAGCGCCGGCTCGTCGCGCAGCCGCCGCACGCGCGCGGGCCGGGTGCGCCGGCCCTGCACGACTACGCCGCGCGCGAGGGTGCGCACCGCCTCGGGTCCGGGCTCGCCCTCGACCTGTGCCAGATAGGTGCGCGGATGACCGTGGCGCGGGTCCGTGAGCGCGTGCGCGAGGGCGCCGTCGTCGGTGAGAAGCAGCAAGCCCTCGCTGTCGCGGTCGAGCCGACCCACGGGGTAGACGCCGCGCACCGGGACGAGCGCAGCCAGCCCCGGATGGCCCGCCTCGGTGGTGAAGCGCGACAGCACGCCGTACGGCTTCCAGAGCGCGAGCACGCGCGGGCGGCGCACCTCTCGTATTCTGGCGGCGAAGTGGCGGACGGTCGAGCGCACGCGCGGGTGCGCCTCCACGTGGAAGAGCAGGGCGCCGGGCCCGCGGTCGTCTTCCTGCACGGCTTCGCGGGCAGCGCGCGCAACTGGCGACCGCAGCGGCGCGCGCTCGGGCCATCCTTCCACGCGATCGCGTTCGACCTGCGCGGCCACGCGCGCAGCGAGGCGCCGCAGGACCCCGGCGCCTACACGATGGACGCGCTGGTCGGCGACGCGCTCGGCGTGCTCGCCGACGCGGGCGAGCCGCGCGCGGTCTTCGTCGGGCTCTCGCTCGGCGCCGCCGTCGCGCTCGAGGTGGCGCTGGGCGCGTCTCACGCCGTGCGGGGTCTCGTGCTCGCGTCGATGCCGGGCGGGCGCGGCTCCGGGCGCGGCATCTCGGCGCACGCGCTCGCCTTTGCCGAGGCGATCGAGCGCGAGGGGCTGGAGAGCGCGGGCGCTCGCTTCGCGTGGGGGCCGGGCTCGGGCCTCGACGCGCGCGGCGCCGCGCTGGTGCGCGCGGGCTTCCTCGAGCATGCGTCCCACGGGCTGGTCGGGACGCTGCGGGGCGTGCTGGCGCGGCTCGCGCCGGTCGCCGAGCGGCGCGCGGAGCTCGCGCGCGTCGGCGCGCCGACGCTCGTCGTCGCGGGCATGCGCGACACGGCGAGCCTCGAGCCGTCCCGCGCT
>DATAGA010000032.1:0-3399 GCA_036257215.1 Myxococcota bacterium | reverse complement strand
GTCTCGCCGCGCGCGGGCGCCGCGAGGAACGCGGGCGCCAGGAAGGCCGCCGCGAGGAGCGCGAGCGAGCGCGCCGCGCGGACGCGGCGACCCGCCTCCGCGGCCCTCACGCGCGCAAGCCCTGCGCCACGGCGCCCGCCGAGCCGAGCACGCCGAGCACGCCGCCGGCGGCGACGAGGCCCGCGCAGCCGACGGCCCCGAGGAAGGCCGGCTCCGCGGAGCCGAGGACGAAGGCGAACGCTCCCGCGAGCGCTCCGCCGAGGGCGAGGAACCCGAGGCCCAGCAGGGCGAGCGCGAGGAGCCCCCCGGCGACGCCCTGGAGCAGCCCTTCGAGCAGGAACGGCACCGCGACGAACGAGCGCGTCGCGCCGACGAGCATCAGGATCTCGATCTCGTCGCGGCGCGCGTAGACCGCGAGGCGGATCGTGTTGGTCACGATGAGGAGCGCCGCCAGGCCGAGGACGGCGCCCAGCCCGATCGCCGCCGCGTGCAGCAGCGCCACCGCCCGCGCGTAACCCTCGACCCAGGCGTGGCCGTCGGCGACCTCTTCGACGCCGTCGAGCCGCGCCAGCGCCTCGCGCAGCGACGCAAGCCCCGCGCTCGAGTGGTGCGAGGGAGCGACCTCGACCTCCACCGACGCCGGCAGCGGGTTCTCCTCGAGCCCCTCGAGCAGCGCGGCCTCGCCGCCGAGCCGGCGGCGGAAGCGCTCGAGCGCAGCGTCCTTCGAGACCCACTCGGCGCGCGCCACCCCCGGGAGCGCGCCGATCTTCTCCGCCAGCGCCGGGCCGGCGCCTGGCGTGACGCCGTCGGTCGCGTACGCGGTGAGGCGCACCTCGCGGCCGAAGCGCTCGAGCAGCCCGCTCATGTTCGAGAGCACGAGCGCGAAGGCGCCGACCAGGAACAGGGTGACGCCGATCGTCGCGACGGCCACGGCCGACGTCACGGGGCTCGAGCGCAGCCCGACCCAGGCGGAGCGCGCGAAGTAGCGCAGCTTCGCGACGAGCGCGTTCAGAGCCCGCCTCCGGCCGGGCGCTGGTCCGCCACGAGCCGTCCCTCCTCGAGCCGGAGCACGCGGCGACCGAAGCGCTCGACGAGGGCGTGGTCGTGCGTGGCGACGAGCACCGTCGTCCCGCGCGCCGCCGCGCCGGCGATCAGGTCCATGATCTCGAGCGTGAGCTCCGGGTCTAGGTTCCCGGTCGGCTCGTCCGCGATCAGGATCTCGGGCTCGTTCACGAGCGCGCGCGCGATCGCGACGCGCTGCTGCTCGCCGCCCGAGAGCGAGAGCGGCGAGTGGAAGCGCCGGTGCTGGAGCCCGACGCGCTTGAGCATGGCGAAGACGCGCGCGCGCGCCTGGCGCGCGGGAACGCCGACCACGTCGAGCGCGAGGGCGACGTTCTCCTCCACCGAGCGACGCGGCAGCAGCTTGAAGTCCTGGAACACGACGCCGATGCGGCGCCGCAGCCCGGGCACGGCGGCCGGGCTCAGCCGGTCGGCGTTGCGGCCGAGGATGAGGATCTGCCCCTCGCTCGGGCGCTCGGCCGCGAAGACGAGGCGCATGAGCGTCGTCTTGCCGGCGCCGCTCGGGCCGGTGAGGAACGCGAGCTCGCCCTTGCGCAGCTCGAGGCTCACGTCGCGCAGCGCCCAGCTCCCCGCCAGGTAGGACTTCGAGACGTGGAACAGGCGCACGAGCGCGTCGCCGCCCCGCGCCGGGTCCCCCGCGAGGTCGCTCACTGCGCGCGGCGCTTGCGCTGGCGCGCGCTCTCGACGAGGTAGTCGAGGATCACCTCGTCGAGGGGGCGCTCGGACACGACCCCTGCGCCGAACGAGCGGTCGCTGCGCGGGTCGCGCAGCGTCGGCTCGATTTGCGGGTCGGGCGTCGCGGACGCCGCGGCGAGCGGCTCCGGCGCGGTCTCCCCGGCCGCCGGCCGCGAGGCACCGCTCGAGTCGGCGTCGCTGTGCGTCAGCTCCGGCGGGCCGGGCTCGCCGAGCGCCTCGGCGCCGAGGCGCTCGCGGATCAGGTGGTCGAAGCCGCCCGAGACGAGCCGGCGGAGCACTGCCTTGTGCTGGCGCTCCATCAGCGCCTTCACGACCGACGGCAGGTCCGTCGCATCGACCTGGTCCGCGTAGCTCGTCTTCTCGGACGCGAGGATCGTGCCGCGGTAGTAGAGGTGCGTGATGACGTGCGGGTGGGAGCGTCCGCTGTCCTCGCTCTGGACGTGAAAGAGGGTCGAGCGGTGCCGGACGTTCGTATTGAAGCCGGACAGCATTGGCCGGACCTTCCCCGCTCGTGCGGCGCGGCGCAAGACCCGACCGTTGTCGGGGGGATGCAGCGCGTCCCTGCGCGTATCGGCAGGGCCCGAGGCCGGCTGAACACGCGGCATGGGGGCCCCGGCGCGGCGCGCCGGGGCCCCGGCGACGGTCTTCGGTGGCGGGGGGCTACCGTCGCCTGGAGAGAGCGAGGCCGGCGAGACCCGTGGCGACGAGCACCGCGCCGCTAGGCTCGGGCACCGGCGAGACGGGCGCGACGCCCGGGGTCGGCACGTCGAGCAGCGCGAAGTCCGCGGCGTTGTCGTCCGTGTCGATGTTGGCGAACACGCGCGCGAGGCTCGTGCCCGCGGCTCCGTCCGGCGCCGCGTTGCCCTCGCCCGCGAAGAACGTGCCCGGGTCGAACGCGCCGTAGCCGAGCGCGTCGACGGCCCCGCCGAGGGCGTCGCGCAGCACGACCGAGTCCGGGCCGTTCTGGAAGTCGAAGTTCGCGAGGAGGTCGGCGTTCGCGACCGCCGTCGGGCCCTCCGCCGTCGCGTCCGCGACGACGAACACGCCGTCCGCCGGGATCGAGCCGGTGAGGGGGATCGTGTGAGTCACCTCGCCGTCGGCCCCGTTCACGCCCTCGATGGACCAGCCTTCGAGCGACGTCCCAGGCGTCCCGTACAGCTCGACGAAGAGCGCGCCGTCGTCGCTGCCGGTGGCGTCGTAGAGCACCTCGGAGAGGAGCGGCAGCGCGCTCGCCGGGAGACTGGCCAGGGCGAGGAGCACCGTTGCGGGCGCGAGGCGGAGCGGCGGGCGGTTCATGGCAGGAGTCCTCGGGACCGCGGGGGCGAGGGATCGGTCGCCGCACCCGCCGGCGCGAGCGCGGGGGCGTGGCGCGAGAACCAGCCGCCAGTCCAGGCGTCGAGGCCGGCCGCGAGCTCGTCCGCGCGCAGGCGCAAGCGCGCGAGCTCCGCGTCGTCGCCGCTGCCCTGGCGGAGCGCGAGCAGAGTGCGGCGCCGCTCGTAGTAGAGCTGCGTCACCTCGTCGAGCACCTCGTCGCGCAGCTCGATCACCTCGCGCGCCTCGTGCGAGACGTCGATGGACTCCGGGTGGTAGGCGAGGTCGCCGAGCTCCCAGGCCAGGACGAGC
>DATAGA010000456.1:0-1760 GCA_036257215.1 Myxococcota bacterium | reverse complement strand
AGGAGGCGCTTCGGTTCTACACCGGTCTTGGGTTTGCGGAGGATTGGCGCCACGAAGAAGAGGGGACTCTCGTGGCGGTGCAGGTCACTCGCAGTGGCGCTGAACTCATCCTCAATCGAAACCAGCTTCGCGCAGGGGGCGGGCGACTGTTCCTTTCTCTCCACAGGGGCCAGGCGGCCAAGTGCGTCGAGCAGTTTCTTGCCGCAGGAGCCGAAGTACGTGACGACTATTGGGGCATGCCTGTCAAGGCGGTCAGTGATCCGGATGGAAACGACCTCCTTCTCACCGACGATGATTTGACGCAATCGTAGGTGTTGGAGAGGCCGTTCCCGCGCGTCACGAGACGACTCTCAAACGGCTCTCCTGCCCCCTCCGAAGCCCACTACACTGCGCTCGAGAGGGGACCCATGACCGACCGGCTCGCGCTGACAGCGGCAGCCGCGCTCGCCGCGCTGCTCCTCGTCGCACCCGCCTGCCAGACCGCGAAGGCGCCGAGCGAGCCGAAGCGCGAGGCGGCGCACCCGTTCCCGACGCCGAAGCAGCTCGACGCGCTCGGCGACGCCGCGCCGGAGACGCTGGCGCGCATGGAGATCGACGACGTCGAGCGCTGGACGCTGAGCGGTCCCTTCCCCGAGCGCGTCGAGGTCGTGCCCCACGCGCCCGGCGGGCCGATCGAGGCGCTGCTCGACGCCGCCGTCGCGCGGCGCGCGGGGCTCGCGGTGGCGAGCGAGGCGATGCACTGCATGGCGCGCGAGCTCGCGCTCTTCGTGGCGCAGCGGGGCAAGATGGCTCCGCCCGCGCTGGTCGAGTTCAGCGCCGGCCGCTGCGGCGCGCTCGTCAGCGTCCCGCGCACCGTCTACGTCCACGGAGCGGCGCCGGCCGGCGTCCCGGAGCAGGAGCTCGTGGGCGTCTGGCGCGCTCAGCTCGAGTCGATGCTCGAGCCGCTCCTCGCGGGCGGCCCGGTCGACGCCGGCCTCGCGTTCGCGCGCGTCGACGGGCGCGCCGCGGCGGTCGCCGTCGCGTCGGCGCGGCGCGTGCAGGTGACGCCGTTCTCGCCGGTCGCGGCCGACGGCGTCGTCTCGTTCGCCGGCGAAGCGCTCGGCCCCGTCGAAGAGGTGCAGGCGGGCGCGAACCAGGGCGAGCTCGGTCACGCGAAGTGCACACCCGACCCGGCCGTGCAGGCGCCGCGCTTCTCGTTCCGCTGCCCGCTCGCACGCGGCGACGAGAGCGCGGCGATCGACGTCATGGTGCGCGAGCAGGAGCGGCTGCTCTCGCAGAGCGCGTTCAGCGTGCTGGCCCGCGCGCCCGGCGCGGACGCGAACGAGTGGCGCCGCCCGGAGCACGCGCCCTCGCGCGTCGCCGCCGACGCGGCCGACTTCGCCGACGCCGTGCAGGCCGCGCTCGGCGCCGTGCGAAAGCGCGAGGGGCTGCGGCCGCTCGTCCTCTCGCGCCCGCAGAGCGAGGTCGCGGACGAGCTCGCGCCGCACGTGCTCGCGCCCGCGCTCGGCGCGGGCTCGCCGGCGGCCGCGGACCTCGCGGCGCTCGGCCTCGTCGCGGGCTGGGGCGTCGGCGGCGCGGTGCGGGGTGCCGGTCTCGCGACGGGGCTCGTGATCGGAGCCCTCGACGCCGGGCGCTTCGTCGACGCGGCGCTCGAGCGGCCCTCGGGCCGCGCCTCCCTGCTCGACCCCGACGCGCGCGTCCTCGCCGTCGGCACGCTGACGTCGAAGTCGCCGCCGGCGCTCGCCGGCGTCGCCGTCACG
>DATAGA010000423.1:0-2455 GCA_036257215.1 Myxococcota bacterium | reverse complement strand
GCGGGTTCTCGGCGGCTGCCGGCGCGCCGACCGCTCCCCGCGCGTAACGCGGCGGGGGAAACTGCTCCGAGACCTGGTCGAGCAGCGCCACCCCCGCGAGGAAGCCGCTCGCGAGCTCGGAGTACTCGGCGGCGTCCGTCGGCTCGAGCGCGAGACCGAGCTCGCGCGCCAGAGCGGCGACCTCTGCGGGCGTCGGACCGGACAGCGCGGGAGCGGCGGGCATGGGGGGCACCTCCGCCGGCAGGATACGGGGCGCGCCCGCTGGACGCGTCGGCGTCGCGACGCGACGGTCTCTCGCGATGCGATTCGGCTCCGCGCTCGCCCTGGCAGCGCTGCTCGCCGCGCCGGCCGGCGGGGCGGAGCTCGCCACGCCGTTCGAGGCGAGCGGCGCGCGCGCGCTCCCGAGCTCCGCCGAGATCTCGGGCTACCTCGCGCGGCTCGTCGAGGCGCGACCCGAGGCCGCGGCCCTCGTTCCGCTCGGGACGTCCGCCGGGGGGCGGCCTCTGGAAGCGCTCCGGCTCTCGGACCGGGCCGCCTTCCTCGCCGAGGGACGGCCGGATCCCGCCACCGCGCGCGTGCTGCTCGTGGGATCGCAGCACGGCACCGAGCCCTCGGGCGCCGAGGCGCTGCAGCAGCTCGCGCGCGAGCTCGCCGCCGGCGACCTGCGCCCGCTCCTCGCCCGGCTCGACGTCGTCGTCGTCGCGAACGCGAACCCGGACGGGCGCGACCTGCGCCGGCGCACCAACGCCGCCCGGGTGAACCTCTCCACCGACTTCGTGCTGATGACGCAGCCCGAGACCCGCGCGCTCGCCGGCCTGCTGCGCAGCTTCGCGCCCCACGCGGTCCTCGACCTGCACGAGTCGGCGCTCTGGAAGCGGCGCACGCTCGGCGCGCAGGGCTGGCTCACCGACTTCGAGGCGCAGGTCGAGCACGCGAACCACCCGAACGTCGACCCGAGGCTCGCGGCCTTCGCGCGCGAGCGCTTCGTGCCCGCGCTGCTCCGACGGATCGAGGCGTCGGGCCTGCGCGCACAGCCATACGTCGGCGAGATCGTCGACGCGTCGCAGGTCGTGACGCACGGCGGCCTGACGCTGCGCAACCTGCGCAACTACGCTGGCCTCGGCGGGGCGCTCTCGATCCTCGTCGAGAACCGCCTGGACCCGCCCGGCCGGCCGTACCCGACGCCGCGCAACCTCGCAGCGCGCGTGCGCAAGCAGGCGCTCTCGGCGCGCGCGTTCCTCGAGCTCGTGCTGCGCGAAGGCGACGCGCTGCGCGCCCGCTCGGACTCGGCGCGGCGCGGCTGGCGCCGCCCCGCGCCGGTGACGCTGCGGGTCGCGTGGGCGCCCGACCCCGCGCGGCCGCAGATCGAGATCCCGCTGCGGCGTGTCGACACCGGCGCCCTCGTGCCGCGTCGCTTTGCGTACCGCGGCCGCATCGAGCTGGGCGACCGGATCGAGCTTCCCGCCGCCTACGTGCTGCCGCGCGCGGGCGCCGCGCTGCGCGCGCTCCTCGCCGCGCACGGCATCGCGCTCGAGCCGGTCTCCGCGACTCTCGACGCGCGCGTCGTGGTCCAGCGGGTGAGCGCCGTCGAGCGCATTCCGCGCTCGATCGGCGGCGTCGAGGTCGCCGCCGACGTCGCGCTCGAGACGGAGGAGTCGATCGAGACGCGCCGGATCGGCGTGGGCGCCGTGCGCGTTCCCCTCGGCCAGCCCGCGGCGCGACTCGCGGCGCTCCTGCTCGAGCCCCGCTCCAGCACGGGCATCTTCCGCTCCAGTGCATTCGCCGCCGGCCTCGCGCCCGGCGACGAGCTCCCGCCGCTCCGCTTGCTCGAGCGGCCCGGGACGGGCGCCGCGGCAAGCGGCGGCGAGCGCGCCGGGGCGCGCGGTGCGCCGTTCGGCTACCCGTAGGAACCCATGCCCCACCGCGCCGCGCACGTTCCCCACGTCGAGAGCGGTGCCTACCCCCGGCGCGACGGCTGCGCGGTGCGGCCCTGGATCGACGGCGCGCACGCGTTCGACCGCATCTGCGAGGCGGTCGAGGCGGCGCGGCGCAGCGTGTGGGTGACGGTCGCCTTCCTCGAGCGCGACGTCGCCATGCCCGGCGCGCGCGGCACGTTCTTCGACGTGTTGGACGCCGCCGCGGCGCGCGGCCTCGACGTGCGCGTCCTCTTCTGGCGCTCGCCGGAGCAGGAGGAGCACGAGCCGGGTGTGCACTTCTCCGGCACCGACGAGGAGCGCGCGTGGCTGCGCCGCCGCGGCGCGCGCTTCGCGGCGCGCTGGGACCGCCTGCCGGGTCAGGGCTGCCACCACCAGAAGAGCTGGCTCGTCGACGCCGGCGCACCGGGCGAGATCGCCTTCGTCGGCGGCATCAACCTCGACGCGGCGAGCGTGTCGCCGCGGGCCCACGCGCCGCGGGGCTGCGGCGACGTGCACGACGTCTACGTCGAGGTGCGCGG
>DATAGA010000409.1:0-1717 GCA_036257215.1 Myxococcota bacterium | reverse complement strand
GCTGCTCAACCGCATCCTCGGCGAGAAGCTCGCCATCGTGACGGCGAAGCCGCAGACGACCCGCAGCCGCATCCTCGGCATCTGGAGCGAGCCGCGCGCGCAGGTCCTCTTCGTCGACACGCCGGGCTTCCACGAAGGCGGAAAGCCGCTCAACCGCGCGCTCAACGCGCTCGTCGACGAGGTGGTCGACGACTGCGACGTCGCGCTGCTCCTGATCGACCCGGTGCTCGGCGCGGACGCGGGCCACCTCGGGCAGCTCGAGCGCCTGCGCGCGCGCGGCGCGCCCGCGCTCGCCGTCGCGACGCGCTGCGACGACCCGGCGCGCCGGCGCGCGCCCTGGCCGCCGTCCGAGCTCGGCGAGCTGACTTCGCTGCGCACGTCGGGCGCGACGGGGGAGGGCGTGGCCGAGCTGCTCGAGGCGGTCGTGGCGCGCCTGCCCGAGGGCCCGCGGCTCTATCCGGAGGACGACCTCACCGACCGCCCGCTGCGCTTTCTCGCCGCCGAGCTCGTGCGCGAAGCGGCCTTCGAGCACCTGGAGCAGGAGGTGCCCTACGGCGTCGCCGTGGCGATCCGCTCGTTCGACGAGTCGCGGCCCGACCTCGTGCACATCCGCGCCGACCTCCTCGTCGAGCGCGCGTCGCACAAGGGGATCGTGCTCGGGCGCGGAGGCGCCGGCATCAAGCGCATCGGCAGCGCCGCGCGCCGCGAGCTCGAGGCACTGCTCGGACGCAAGGTCTTCCTCGAGCTCTGGGTGAAGTGCGAGCCCGGTTGGCCCAAGCGGCCCAACCTCTTGAAATCACTCGGCTACTACTGACTCGGCGTCACCCTCCGCGGTTTGACGCCACTCCCTGCGATGGGGTAGGGTCGCACTTCTCCGCGCCCGCAAGGGCGCGACATTCCAAGCGAACCGGGGGTCTCCATGAGCAGCACGGACGTCGTCATCGCCGGGGCGGCGCGAACGCCGATCGGCGCCTTCCAGGGGACGCTCGCCGCGCTTCCGGCGCCCGAGCTCGGCGCCGTCGCGATCCGCGAGGCCGTGAAGCGGGCGGGGCTCCAGCCCGAGGACGTCGAACGCGTGATCATGGGCTGTGTTCTCTCGGGCGGCATCGGCCAGGCCCCGGCGCGTCAGGCGTCGATCAAGGCGGGCCTCCCGGTCGGCACCGGCGCCATCACCGTCAACAAGGTGTGCGGCTCGGGCCTCCAGGCCGTGATGTTCGCCCGCCGCGAGGTGCTGGTCGGCGACGCCGAGATCCTCGTCGCCGGCGGCATGGAGTCGATGACGAACGCGCCGTACATCCTGCCCAACGCGCGCTCCGGCTATCGCATGGGCAACGGCCAGCTCGTCGACTCGATGATCTACGACGGCCTCTGGGACCCCTACGACCAGGTGCACATGGGCACCTGCGGTGACGCCGTCGCGAAGAAGTACGGCTTCACCCGCGAGGAGCAGGACGCTTTCGCGCGGGCGAGCTTCGAGCGCGCCATCCAGGCCCAGAAGGCCGGCAAGTTCAAGGCCGAGATCGTCGCAGTCCCGGTGCCGCAGAAGAAGGGCGACCCGGTGCTCGTCGACGAAGACGAGGGCCCGAAGAAGGCGCAGCTCGACAAGATGCCGGGGCTGAAGCCCGCGTTCTCGAAGGACGGCACGGTCACGGCCGCGAACGCGTCGAGCATCAACGACGGCGCGGCCGCGCTCGTCGTGACGTCGGCGGCGACGGCG
>DATAGA010000398.1:0-10591 GCA_036257215.1 Myxococcota bacterium | reverse complement strand
GGACGCCGCCCACGACGGCGGGGCCCTCGCCGCAGCTCGTCGCGGGGACGCCCTGGGGATGCGCGGCGTTGAACGCGGCGGTGCCCGCGCTCGTCAGCGCGTCGAGCGCGGCGATCGCGTCCTGCTCGTTGCTGGTCCCGGAGATCAGCGCGAGCACGTCGCCGAGGCTCTCCGCGAACGCGGCCAGCACCGCCTCCGTGAACGAGCCGCCCTCGACGTTCGCGTGCAGGAAGTCGGCGAGCGCCGCTCCCTTGTGCGGGCTCGCGATGGAGGTGACCGACGCGACGAGGTCCGGTCGCACCGACGCGACGTAGCGCACGTCGAGGCCGCCGTGGCTGTGGCCGATCAGGTTCACCTTCGGCTTGCCGGAGATGGCGACGATCGTCTCGAGCTGGTCGATCAGCTGCTCGCCGCGCGCTTCGGTGGAGTTGAGCTGGCTGACCTCGGTGACGTATACGGTCGCTCCGCGGCTGCGCAGCTCGCCCGGGATGCCGTACCAGTAGTCGAGCACCCCGAAGAGCTCGTCGAACCCGAGCAGCCCGTGCGAGAGCACGATCGGGTAGCGCGTCCTGGCCTCCGTGCAGTTGAAGAGGCACAGCGCCTCGGCGCCCCGGGCCGCGAAGAGCGGCGCGAGCGAGAGCGCGAGGGCCCCCGCGAAGCCGAGCCGACGCATCGATCGCACTCCGCGCATCGCCGTTCCTCCCACAGCACGCACGGGCCGACGCCGGCCCGCTCGCCCGGTGTAACACGAGCGGCGCGGCGAGTGGGAGAAAAGGAACGCGACGTTTCCGAAATCGCGCAGCGCAGACGTGCGGCCCGGCCGCGGAGCGAACCGGGTCGCTAGGCCGGGGTCGGCGCCGGCTTCGGTCCCTTCGACCAGATCCGGGTGTTCAGCCCGAGCTCCTCGACCAGCCCGACGACCGAGAACAGCTCGCGCACCGAGCCGAGCAGCGCCTCCTCGCTCGCGGACCCCGCCAAGAACGCGGCGGGGAGGAGGTCGCGGGAGAGCGGCAGCGCGAGGTACATGCACTCGTCGACGAACGAGACGCGCAGCGGGCCCGACGCGCGCTCGGCGAGGCGCAGGATCCGCTGCACGAGGCTCGTCGAGAGCACGTAGCGCGCCTCGACCGGATCGGTGGAGTGACAGACGAAGCGCTTCTCGAAGTCGGGGTCCTCGAGCTCGACCAGATCGGTGCCGTCGAAGCGCGGCAGCGCCTGCAGCGAGCGGCCGAGCACGCCGAGCACGCGCTCGGCCACGTCGGGCAGCAGGTAGGTGCGGCCGCGGAAGCTCTTGTGGAAGTCGGCGATGAAGAAGAGGCCGCGGAAGACGAGCGTCTCGCGGTCCTTGCGGCCCTCGCGCACGAGCCTCAGCTCGGAGAACCAGAAGTCGGTCTCGCCCAGTCGGCCGTGGACGTAGTCCTCGCCGGAGTCGCGGTTCCACGACTCCGGGAAGAGCCCGCTCGCCTCGACGTGCTCCGCGCCGACGTGCGAGCCCGGCCGGTAGTCGACGCCCGGGAGCGCGAACTCGAACAGCCGGCTCAGCACCTCCTGCTTGAAGGCGCTGCGCACGCGCATGACGTCGCGCAGGGTGCGCAGGACCAGCCAGCCCGCGAACAGCCACGCAAGCTCGACGCGCTGCGCGGCGAAGCACGACGCGACGGTCGCGACGAGGCCGAGCGCGTCCAGGATCCCGGGCGGCGAGAAGCGCCGCAGCCCGCGCCACGCCTCGAGGTGGGCCGCGAGGTCCTCGCGCACGAACGCGCGAAGCTCGGCCTCGGAGCGCACGGCGGCGCGGCTAGGGGCGGCGCGCGCCGCGGAAGCGCTCGCCCACGTCCGGGCGTGCTTCGTGGAGCGCGGGCGCCTCGTAGGACGGCCGCTCCTCGAAGCCGGCGAGGCGCGCGATCCAGCCGGTCGGCACCATGCGCAGCGAGTCGTTGTAGTGCTGGACGGCCGCGTTGTAGGCCCGGCGCGCCGCGGAGAGCTGCTCCTCGACCTCGTTCAGCGCGCGCTGCAGCTCGCGGAAGCTCTCGCTCGCCTTGAGCTCCGGGTAGGCCTCGGCGGTCGCGACGAGGCGCGAGAGCACGCGCTCGGTCTGCGCGTCGGCGGCCGCGGCCTCGGCGACGCCGGCCCGCGCGCCGCGCTCGGCACCCCGGAGCGCGGTCACCTCCCGCAGCAGGTCGCTCTCGTGCTCGACGTAGCGCTGGACCGCGTCGACCAGGTTCGGGATCAAGTCGAAGCGCTTCGTGAGCATGGCCTCGATGCCGGCCCAGGCCTTCTCGGCCTGGTTGCGCGCCGACACGATGGAGTTGAACGCGAGCGCGAGCAGCGCGGCGCCGCCGGCGGCGAGCCAGCGCCAGTCGACGCCGTGCATCCAGAGCGCGAAGAGGACGAAGGCGCCGCCGATGATCCAGACGCTGTGCACGCGGGGTCCTCCCGCGCGCTCTGATCGGTGACCCCGCGGGTGGCCTTGAGTCAGCTCGGCGACGGCTCAGCGTCGGCGGACGCGCCGGCGCGCTCGGCGAGAAACGGGTTCGCCAGCATCCAGCCGAGCCAGCCGTGGTGCGCCTCGCGGAACACGGGAAGCCCGACGGTCATGGACTCGTGTCCCGAGGCCGGCGCCGCCACGTAGGTGCCGAGCAGCCGATCCCAGACGGGGCACACGCTGCTGTAGTTGCTGTTCGTCTCCTCGCGCCGGGCCGAGTGGTGCACGCGGTGGAGGTCCGGCGTCACCAGCGCCACGCGCAGCGCCCGGTCGAGGCGCGCCGGGAGGCGGACGTTCGCGTGCGCGAAGAACGCAGCGGCTGCGAAGACGATCTTGTCGACGACGACCGCCTCGAGCGGCGCACCGAGCGCGGCGACGGTCGCGACCCCGACGCTCCCGGTGAAGATCGACTCGAGCGGGTGGAAGCGGAGCGCCGTCGTGAAGTCGTAGTCGACGTCCGTGTGGTGCACCCGGTGCAGCCGCCAGAGCCACGGGACCGCGTGCAGCAGCCGATGCGAGGCGTAGCGGACCGCGTCGAGCGCGACGAGCGAGAGCGCGAACGCCGCGCCGCGCGGCACGTCGAGCTGGTGGAAGAGGCCGAGCCCGGCTCGCGCGGCCGCCAGCGCGGCGGCGACCTCGAGCAGCGGCAGGAGGAGGCGCAGCGTCAGCTGGTCGAGCCCCGCGATCGCGAAGTGACGCAGCCAGCGTCCGCGCAAGGGCCGCACCGAGGTGCGCCGCGGCCAGAAGCCCTCGACGGCCGCGGCCGCGGCGATGCTGCCGAAGAACGCCCAATTGTAGAGCAACGCCTCGCGCTGGACGAGGAACTCGCCCATGCGCGAGCCCGCTGGCGGGCTCAGCGGCTCTTGCGGAGCCGCAGGCCTACGACGACGGCCGCCGTGCCGACCGCGAAGAGCGCGAGCCCCGTGGGCTCGGGCACCGGCGCGGGCGCCCCGCCGGCCAGGGCAGCGTTCGGCGCCAGGGCGGCTGCGGCGAGAATCAAGGTTCCGAGCGGCCAACGAGTCGTTCTCATGGTCGGTGTCTCCGCTCCCCCGCGGCGATTCTACCCCGCGCGGGCCCCCTCTGAGAAGCACGTTGCCGCCGCGGGCCGGCCCCGCTCTGCGGCTCAGCGGTTCTTGCGCAGTCGCAGACCCACGGCGACGGCCGCCGCGCCGACCGCGAAGAGGGCCATGGCCGTGGGCTCGGGCACCACCGGCGGCGGCGTCTCGGTCGCCAAGGCGGCGTTCGGCGCGAGGGAAGTGGCGGCCAGGATCAGCGTTCCGATCGGCCAGCGCGTCGTGCTCATGGTCGGTGGCTCCGGTCCCCCGCCGCGATTCTACCCCCGGCGGGGAGCGCCTGAGAAGCGGCTCGAGAAGGGGCCGAGACGCTCCGGGCAGGGCGTCGCGGCTTCCGGCCCGGTCAGGCCGCGTCGGGCTCGTCCGCCAGGAGGTCGCCCAGCCGGACCAGCTGGGGCAGCGAGCCCCCGAGTGTGAGCTCGAGCTGCTTCACCGCCAGGAAGTGCCGGTGGAGCGGGTACTCGCGGTCGACGCCGATGCCGCCGTGCAGGTGCTGCGCGGCGTGTACGATGCGCTGGCCCGCCGCGGCGGCGAAGTGCTTCGCGACGGCCACCTGCTTGGCGGCCGGGAGCTCCGCCGAGAGGCGCCAGGCCGCCTGCAGCGCGGTCAGCCGCACGGCTTCGAGGTCGATGTAGGCGTCGGCGGCGCGATGCCCGACCGCCTGGAACATGGCGAGCGGCTGGTCGAACTGCTTGCGCGTCTTCGCGTACTCGGCGGTGAGCCGCAGCGCCGACTCGCAGGCGCCGAGCGCGAAGCAGGCGAGCGCGGCCTCGGTGCGCAGGAGCGTCCACTCGAGCGCGGCGGCCCCGCGCTCCGGGTCGCCGAGCGCGTCGGCGGCGGCCGCGCGGACGTCCTCGAGGTCGACGCGCGCCTCGGGCCAGCCCGCCGTCGTGGCGAGCGGCGTCACGCGCAGCCCCGGCGCCGCGGCGTCGACGAGGAACACGCCGACCCGCCCTTCGCCGGTGGCCGCCGGCACGAGCATCGCGTCGGCGATCTGCGCGGCGGGGACGCACAGCTTCGTGCCCGAGAGGCGGAAGCCGTCGCCCTCGGGCGCGGCGCGCGTCGACGGTCGCCGCGGGTCGCCCTCGGGCTCCGTCAGGGCCGCGGTCAGCACGACCTCGCCGCGCGCGACGCGCGGCAGCCAGCGCGCCTGCAGTGCCGCACTTCCGAAGCGGGCGAGCGGGAGCGCGCCGAGGACGGTCGTCTCGAGCACCGGCACGGCCGCCGCCGTGCGGCCGACGCGCTGCACGATGCCCGCGACCTCGAGGAAGCCGAGCCCGGCGCCGTCGTGCGCCTCGGGCACGGCGACCGCGAGCAGCCCGGCCTCGGCCAGCTTCTTCCAGAGCGCGCGGTCGAAGCGCGGAGCCGTCCCGCGCTCGAGCTCGAGCAGGCGCTCCTTCGTGCTCCCGTCGGCCAGGATCTTCTCGGCGAGGTCGAGGATCGCCGTCTGCTCTTCCGTGTACGCGAAGTCCACCGCCCCTCCTACATCCGCGGGATGCGCGGGAAGCCGAGCCCGAACAGCGAGATCAGGTCGCGCTGGATCTCGTTGGTGCCGCCGCCGAAGGTCAGGATCAGCAGGCCCCGGTAGAGCACCTCGAGGTGGCTCACCTCGCGCAGCGCTTCGGGCGTCCCGCGCTTGAGATACGCGCGCGGGCCGATGATCTCCATCAGCAGCCGGAACGACTCGAGGTAGAACTCGGTGCCGAACACCTTGATCGTCGAGGCGTCTGCGACGTCGAGCTTCCCCTGCGTCCCCGACCAGGCGACCTTCCAGTTCGCGAGGCGCAGGAACTCGAGCCCGGCGTAGACGCGTGCCAGGCTGACGCGCACCCACTCCTGGTCGATCACGCGCCGCCCGTCGGGCAGCTTCGTGCGGCGGGCGAAGTCGCGCGTCTGCTCGAACGCGCGCTCGAGGATGCCCGACGAGCAGAGCGTCACGCGCTCGTGGTTCAGCTGGCCGGTGATGAGCTTCCAGCCCTTGTTCTCGCCGCCCACGCGGTTCGCGACGGGGACGCGCGCGCCGTCGAAGAAGACGGCGTTGATGTCGTGCTCGGAGAGCAGCTCCAGCGGGTCGATCCGGATGGCCTTCGTCTTCTTCATGTCGACGATCAGGATCGAGAGCCCGGCGTGCTTCGCGGCGCTCGGGTCGGTGCGCACGGCGAGCCAGCAGTAGTCGGCGTCGCCGGCGAGGCTCGTCCAGAGCTTCTGGCCGGTGACGACGTAGTCGTCGCCGTCGCGCTCCGCGCGGGTCGTGAGCGCGGCGAGGTCGGTGCCCGCCTGGGGCTCGCTGTAGCCGATGCAGAAGTGGATCTCGCCGGCGAGGATGCGGGGCAGGAAGAAGCGCTTCTGCTCGTCGGTGCCGTGCTGCATGATCTGCGGGCCGACGGTGTTGATCGTGAGCATCGGGACCGGTGCGCCCGCGCGCATGGACTCGTCGAAGAAGATGAACTGCTCGATCGCGGAGCGGCCCTGGCCGCCGTACTCCTTCGGCCAGCCGATCCCGAGCCAGCCGTCGGCCCCCATCTGGCGCACGACGGCGCGCATCGCCGGCCCGACGCCGTGGCTGCGGGCGAGCTCGTCGCGTACGTCGGGCGTGAGCAGCTTGTCGTAGTACGCGCGCAGCTCCCGGCGCAGCGCCTCCTGGGCGTCGTCGTAGCCGATGTACATGGGGTCTCCCTCGGATCCGGACGCGCCGCGTCCGGGCCCGGCAGCATGCCACACCCGGCGCGCGGCGCCGGGGCGCGGGTGGTAGAGTGCGCGGCGTCCGGGGAGGGGCGATGGCCGGGTCGGACGCCGATGCGAAGGCGCAGCTGCGCGCCGCGTGGGACGCGTTCCTCTCCGAGCTCGCTCGGGCCCGCGACGCGCTCGACGATCCGGCGCTGCACCCGGCCCCTCCGACGGAGCGCAACCTCGCCGAGGGCTACCGCTACCTCGTCGGGCAGCTGAGCGGCGCGCTCGAGCGCGCGCTGTTCGAAGACCCGGCGTTCCCGTGGCTGCGCCAGGCGATCCACGTGCGCGCCAAGGCGACGATCGACAACCCGGACGCCATCTACTTCGCGGCGCCGATCGACCCGGACGCGTCCACCCTCGTGCGCGGGCGCGCGGCCGACCACCGCCACTGGCGCGGCTCGGCGCCCGCGCCGAGCGGGCGCAAGGCGCCGCAGTACCTGATCTTCGAGTGCGCGAGCGGCTACGCGGGCGACTCGGGCAGCCTCGCCGAGCTGCGCCCCGGCTCGCGCGCGATGACGGGGATGCTCGACTCGACGACGCTCGAGGTCGCACCCGACGGCACGTTCGAGATCCTGCTCGCGCCGGAGCGACCGCCGGGACACGCGGGAAACTTCATCGCGACGAAGACCGTGCGCCGGCGCGCGCGCCCGGAGGGCGGCGCCGACGCCGTCGAGTACTCCGCGCGCTACGTCTCCGGCCGCCAGCTCTTCGGCGACTGGGAGCGCGAGGACGCGGTCGAGCTCGAGATCGAGCGGGTCGCGTCGGCGGGCCGCGCGCCCGCGAGTCTCGGCGCACAGGAGGTCGCCGCGCGCCTGCGCCGGGCGGGCGAGCTGGCGCGCGGGCAGCTCCACTTCTGGAACGCGTTCTACACCGAGGTGCTCGAGACGTACGGCGACCGCAACGGGGACGGCGCGCGCTTCATGCCGCGCAACGCGTTCAACGAGCCCAACGCGCTCGGGCTCGCGACCGGGGGTGGCCAGAGCACGAACGTGTACGCGGGCGGCGTCTTCGAGCTCGGCCCCGACGACGCGCTCGTGGTCGAGACGCGCGTCCCCGTGCCGCCGCAGTACGCCGGCTTCCAGCTCGCGAACCTCTGGGGTGAGTCGCTCGACTTCGCGAACCGCGTGACGAGCCTGAACGGCCAGCAGGCCGAGCGCGATCCGGACGGGGCGCTGCGCTTCGTCGTCGCCCACCGCGACCCGGGCGTTCCCAACTGGGTGGACACGACCGGGCACCCCGAAGGATTCATGACCGCGCGCTGGGCCTACACCGCCAAGCCCGAGCGGGCGCAGTGGCCTAAGATCCGCGCGACCCTCGTGCCGTTCGACGGCGTGCGCGACGCGCTTCCGCGCGGCGTGCGCAAGGTGAGCGAGGACGAACGCATGGCCCAGATCCGGGTCCGCCAGCGGCACGTCCAGCGCCGCTATCGGGCGTTTTGAGCGCCGACCCCGCGCGCGCCGGCGCCGGGCGCGCGGCTCCGCGGCCCGCGGAGCGTCCGCAGTCGCACCCCGAGCAGAGCCCGGCACGACGCGGCGCGCTCGCGCTCTACGCGCTCGCGTTGCTCCCGCCGCTCGCGCTCCTGCACGCGGTCGACCGCAACGCCGTGAGCGTCCCTTTCATGGACGACTGGCAGTTCGTCCCGCTGATCGAGCAGGTCCGCGCTGGCGACATCCCGTGGAACGCGCTGGCCGCGCCTCACGACGAGCACCGGCTGCTCCTCCCGCGCGTGATGATCGTCGCCGCCACGATCCTCTCGGGCGGCAACTACCGGGTCCAGTGCTTCGTCACCGTCGCGGTCGTCGCGGCGCTCTCCCACGCGCGCCTCTCGCTCTTGCGGCGCAGCCTGGGTCCGGGCCGCCCTGCAGCCGGCGCGTGGCTGCTCGCGAACGCGGTCCTGTTCTCGCCGATCCAGTGGCACAACTGGCTCTGGCCGATGCAGTTCGCGTACTTCCTGCCGTTCGCGTGCCTCGTCCTCGCGCTGGCCGCGTGGTACTCCGACCTCCGCCCCGGCGCGCGCCATGCGCTCGCGCTCCTCGCCGGCTGGGCCGCGACGTGGAGCTTCGTGCAGGGGCTGCTCGTCTGGCCTGTGCTGCTCCTCGTCGTGGGGCGCGACGAGCGGTTCGCGTCGCCGACCGCGCGGCGCCGGGCGCTCGGCGGCTGGGCCGCCGCCGCGGCCCTCGCCGTGTTCCTGTACGTGAACGGGCTCTGGCACAACGCCGCCGACCCCGCCTACGCGTACCTGCACGCCGGCGTGCCGCCCACCGAGTCGACGCTCGCGCTGCTGCGCTCCGAGCCGCTCGCGACGCTCCAGAAGATGGGGAGCTTCGCGCTCGCCATGTTCGGAAACGCGCTCGGGCGCGGCTTCCCGGTCTCGAGCAACCTGCGCCTCGCGACCGCGTTCGGGCTCGTGCTGCTGGTCGCGATGGGGGCCCTCTGGTGGCGCCTCGGCCGCAGCGGGCGCCTCGGCGGGCCGCGGTTCGCGTTCGCCGCCCTCGCGCTGCACGGCTTCCTCACGGCCGCTCTCGTCGGGCTCGGACGCGTGTGGGCCGGGCCCGGCCAGCCGCTCACTCCGCGCTACACGACCTTCGGCACGTTCTGCGTGCTGCCGGTCGTGTTGCTCGCCTCTCTGGCGATCGCCTCGGAGGCCGGCGCGGAAGCCACCTCCGAGGACGCCTGGCGGCGCCGCTGGACGTTCGCCTGCGGCGCGCTCGCCGCGGTGCTCGCGGTCAACTGGTCCTACGGCCTCGTGATGATGCGCGAGTGGCGCGAGGCCCAGCTGGTGGCGCGCACCGGGGTCCACTTCGCGCCGCTGCTCCGAACGCCGCTCCTCGGCTACGCGGGCGGACGTCCGAAGTTCCTGCGGGCGCGAATCGCGACGCTCGACCGGCTGGGCTACTGGGACCCGCCGCTCGCCGAGGACCTGCGGCTGGACCAGTTCCGCATGGGCAAGGCGCTGCCCACCCGCTTCGCGCAGGTCGAGCGGCTGCGCGACGAGAAGGGACTCGTGCACCTCGAGGGCTACGTGCGCTACGGCGCGAACGGAAGCGTGCCCCACGCGCTCCTCGTCGCCGACGCCGCTCACGACGGCGTCGTCCCGATGATCCGGGCGGTCTGCCAGCTCGGCTCGCCGCCGCGTTGGCACCGCCACGCCTTCATGCGCGACTACGAGTTCGTGCTGCGCGAGCCGACGCCCGCGTCCGCGGCTTACGGCACCTTCGACTGCACCATCCGGCGCGGCACACTGCCGGCTCCGGCGGAGGGCCGCCTCCAGCTCTACGCGCTCGACTTCGCGCGGCGCGAGGTGCGGCGCATGCACGACGAGGTCGACCTGACGCGTCTGGCGGTCGTGCGGTGACGGTCGAGGTCTCCGTCGTGATCCCGTTCTTCGACGAGGAGGAGAGCGCGCCGCCGCTGCTCGCCGAGCTGCGGCCTGTGCTCGACCGGCTCGGCCGCCCGTACGAGGTCCTCGTCGTGAACGACGGAAGCCGCGACGCCACGGGCGAGGCGCTGCGCGTGGCCGCGGCGGGCTGGCCCGAGGCGCGAGTGCTCGAGCTCGCCCGCAACCAGGGCCAGGCGAGCGCGCTGCTCTGCGGGCTGCACGCCGCGCGCGGGGGCGTCCTCGTGACGCTCGACGGCGACGGGCAGAACGACCCGGCCGACATCCCGGCGCTGCTGGCGCGGCTCGAGGGCGCCGACCTCGTCGCGGGCGTTCGCGCGCAGCGCCACGACTCGCCGCTCCGGCGCTCGATGTCGCGGATCGCGAACGCGGTGCGGGCCCGCTTCCTCGGCGACGGCCTGCGCGACAGCGGCTGCGCGCTGAAGGCGTTCCGGCGCGAGGTGCTCGACTGCCTGCTCCCGATCCGCACGCTCTACTCGTTCATCCCCGCGCTCGCCGTGGGCGCGGGCTTCCGGGTCGTCGAGGCGCCGGTCGCCCACCGCGAGCGCGAGCGGGGCCGCTCGAAGTACGGTCTGCGGGTGATGCTGTGGCGGCCGGCCGTCGACATGTTGGGCGTGAAGTGGTTCCTCTCGCGCCGCGTGCCCGCGCGGCCGCCGCTCGCCGCTGCGCAGGACCCTCCTTCCGCACGGCGCGTCGCGGGCGCGGCGGAGCGGGCGCACGGGCGATGAGCGAGCCGAACGCCGAGCAGCGCCAGTACTGGAACGAGGTCGCCGGCCCGCGCTGGGTGCGCTTCCAGGAGCGCCTCGACCGCGAGCTCACGGCGCTGGCCGACCTCGCGTTGGAGCGCGCCGCGGCGGCTTCGGGCGAGGCGGCGCTCGACGTCGGCTGCGGCTGCGGCGCGACGACGCT
>DATAGA010000379.1:0-3294 GCA_036257215.1 Myxococcota bacterium | reverse complement strand
CGGGGCGTCGTCGCGGCGCTCGTCGTGACGTTGGCGCTCGCGGCGCCGCGGGTCGCCCACGCCTGTTACGTGTGCATGTCGGGACGCGAGGACGACTCCGGCCGCGCGTTCCTGCTCGGCAGCGTCCTCCTGAGCGTGCTGCCGTTCGCGCTCTTCGGGGGGATCGCGCTCTGGATCTGGCGCCGGGTGCGCGCCGCCGAGCGCGAGCGGGCGGCGAGCGAGCCGCCGCGAGGGGCTGCGCGGGTCCCCGCGCCGGACGGCGAAGAGATCGGAGCGCGCCCCGTCTAGGAGCGCGCCCCGCGAGTCGTCCAGCTGCTTCCTTGCCGGATCCGGCTAGCCGACCGAGCCGGCTTCGCCGGCTCCCGTCGGCTAGCCGCTTCCCGCGGCGGGACCCGACGCGTCGCCGCCGGCCGCGCGCGCGCCGCGCTCGTAGATCGCGCGCACGGTGTCGATCGTGTCGGCCTCCGAGGCGGGCTTGTCCGGCCGGTGCCGGCGCAGGCGCGCGAAGCGCAGCGCGAGGCCGCCCGGGTAGTGCGGGCTCGCCTGCACGCCGTCGAAGGCGATCTCGACGACGAGCTCCGGCCGCACGTGGACGACGCCGCCCTCCTCGCCGAGCGCGAGCTCGCCGAGGCGCCGGGTCTGCCACGCGAGCATCCCGTCCGTCATCCCCTTGAAGGTCTTGCCCAGCATCACGAAACCGCCGGTGGCCGGGTCGCGCGCGCCGAGGTGGAGGTTCGAGAGGAACCCGCGCCGGCGCCCGCTCCCGTGCTCGACGGCCAGGACGACGAGGTCGAGCGTGTGGACGGCCTTGAGCTTGAGCCACGCGGAGCCGCGTCGGCCGGCCTCGTAGGGTGCGTCGAGCGCCTTCGCCATCGCGCCCTCGTGGCCGCGCGCGAGGGCTTCGGCGAGAAATGCGTCGGCCTCCGGCACGCTCTCGACCACGCGGCGCGGCACTCGCGCGGTGTCCGGGACTCGCTCGGCGAGGAGGCGCGCGCGCTCCTCCGCGCCGCGGTCGAGCACGTCTTCGCCGTCGACGTGCAGCACGTCGAAGAAGAACGGGACGAGCGGGAGCTCCGCCCGCAGCGCGGCGACGTCGAGCCGGCGGCCGAACCGCCGCATCGTGACCTGGAACGGGTGCGGCGTGCCGTCCGGCCGCAGCGAGATCGCCTCGCCGTCGAGCACGACGCGCTCCAGCGGGAGCGCCCGCACGGACTCCACCAGCTCGGGTGCGCGCGCGCTCACCTCGTGGAGGCTGCGCGTGTAGATGCGCACGTCGTCGCCGGCCCGGTGGACCTGGATCCGCGCGCCGTCGAGCTTCCACTCGAAGGCGGCGCGCCCGTGCTGCGCGAGCGCGTCGGCGGGTGCCTCGGCGCTCCCGGCGAGCATCGGCTGGAGCGGGCGGAAGAGCTCGAGCCGGAACGCGCGCAGCGCCGCGGTGCCGCCGGCGAGCGCGGCCTCGGCCACCGGGGCGAGCGAGCCGGCGAGGAGCAACGCGCGCCGCACCTCCGAGGCCGGCACGTTCGCGGCGCGCGCGAGCGCGTCCACCGCCACGCCCTCGAGCGCGCCCTGCCGCACCTCGCCCACGAGGAGCGCGGCGAGGAACGAGCGGTCGGCGGGCGCACAGCGCGCGAACAGCGCGCGGAGCAGGCGCGCGCGCTCGGCCGCCGAGCCGCGACCCGAGACGGCGGCGATCCGCCCGAGCGCTTCGGAGAGCTCGCGCAGGGTCGGGTCGGCGCCGGGCTCGGGGTCGGGGAGGTCTGCGAGCGCGGCGCGCACGGCCGCGTAGCCGACGCCGATGCGGCCGGCGGGCAGCTCGCCGGCGAGGCACGCGACGCCGAGCGCGACCTCCTCGGGTGCGAGCCTGCGGATCGCGTCGGCGAGGCGCTCGATCTTGGCGAGCCGCCCGCGCATCCCGGCCACCGCGCGGGACGTCTCGGCGAGCTCGGCGAAGCGCACGGATCGGCCCGGCGGCGGCGGCGGTCAGAGCCCCGCGACGTCGAACGTGTTGCAGTCGTTCGGGTCGCCCGACTCGAGCCCCCGCCGGAACCACGTCACCCGCTGCTCCGAGGTGCCGTGGGTGAAGCCCTCGGGCACGACGTACCCCTGCGTGCGCTTCTGGATGTTGTCGTCGCCGATGGCCGCCGCCGCCCGCAGCCCTTCCTCGACGTCTCCGCGCTCGAGGATGTCGCGCTGGGCGGTGGAGTGGCCCCACACCCCCGCGAAGCAGTCGGCCTGAAGCTCCATTCGGACCGAGAGCTCGTTCGCGAGGTCCGGCCGGCGCCGCTGCAGCTGGCGCACCTGCGGCTCGACGCCGATCTGGCGCTGCACGTGGTGCCCCACCTCGTGTGCGATGACGTAGGCCTGCGCGAAGTCGCCGGCGGCGCCGAAGCGGCGGCGCAGCTCGTCGTAGAAGGCGAGGTCGACGTAGACCTTCTCGTCGAGCGGGCAGTAGAACGGCCCCATCGCGGCCTGCGCGAAGCCGCACGCCGACTGCACCATGCCGCGGAACAGCACGAGGCGCGCGTCCTGGTAGCCCGTCAGCTTGCGTGCCCACGTCGCCTGGAGGTCGTCGAGCACGAACGAGACGAAGTCGACGAGCTGCTCCTCGTCGGGCTCGGCCTGCACCGGCGGTGCGCCCGGAGGCGGCGCGTATCGCTCGGGCATCGGGCGGGTCTGGGGCGCGGGGCCCGTCTCGATCTGCGGCTCGAAGCCGCCGAGGAGCGCCGGCCCGAGGAAGTACGCGAGCGCGAGGAGCAGCAGGAGCCCGCCGAGGCTCATCGGGCGCCCGCCGCCGCCGCCGAAGCCGGGGAAGCCGATCGGACGCTCGCCGCGCCGGTCCTCGAGGTTCTCGCTGCGCCGGCCTCCCGGCTCCCACTTCATCGCCTGGCCAGCATAGCCGGGGCCGCGCGGGCCGGGCGAGGCGGATGGTCCTTCGGCTCAAGGCAAGCAGATCCCCAGCAGATCCGGGGTCCCGCCGACCTCGCCGGTCTCCGGTGCTCCGCCCTCGATCCAGAGCCGCACGCCTCCGAGCTCTTCGGGAGTGAGCGCGTCGCCGACCAGCGGCATGGGCTGCCCCGCGGCGGGACTCGTCCCGTTGGTCGCCGCTTGGAGTTTGTCGTAGAAGAAGCTCGCGTCCGCGTCGCCGGGCGCGACGCGGAGTGTGCCCGGGATGCCGACCGAGTCGACGCCGACCAGATTGTCGTACGCGACGTCGGGCAACAGCACGAGCCCGCCGCCCGGGGTGTCGATGGCACCGTGGCAGAAGCCTTCGGTGCAGCCGTAGCCCGCGAACAC
>DATAGA010000232.1:0-9730 GCA_036257215.1 Myxococcota bacterium | reverse complement strand
GGACGCTTACGCGCGTCTGCGCCGCGAGCCCGCGCTCGTGCCTTCCTGCGTGGAGGAGGTCCTGCGCTACGACGCGCCCGTCCAGCTCACGTCCCGCGTCGCGCGCGAGCCGGTCGAGCTCCGCGGCCAGAAGATCGAGGCCGGCGCGGAGGTGGAGCTCCTGTTCGGCGCCGCCAACCGCGATCCGGAGGTGTTCGCCTCGCCCGACGCCTTCGACCCGGCGCGCGAGCCCAACCGACACCTCGCCTTCGGGCTCGGGCCGCACTTCTGCCTGGGCGCGCCGCTGGCGCGGCTCGAGGCCGCGGTGGCGTTCGCGGCGATCGCGCGCCGCTTCGCGCGGCTGGACGTCGACCGCTCCGGCGTGCGCCGGCGCGCGGGGCTCGTATTGCGCGGGCTCGAGCGGCTCCCGGTCGCGGGCTGACGCGGGACGGGCGCGGGCTGCGCCCTTGCTCGTCGCGTGGCTAGTGCGAGCCGAGCGGGTCCACGAAGACGAAGCGCACCGGCTTCATCACCATGTGCTCGAACGGCACGCCGATCTCGCTCGGCCGCACGAGACCCGTCATCACGGCCGCGGGCACGAAGAGCGCGCAGCTCACGCCGAGCATCGCGAGCCCGAGCGGTCGCATGATGAAGAGGTCGACCGAGGGCGGCGAGCCCTTGTCGCCCACGTTGTCGATGTTCGTGGCCGCGCGGCCGGCCACGGGCGCGAACAGGACGGCGCCGAGCGCGAGCGCGGCGGCGAAGCGGCGGAGCTGGCGTGCCATGGGACCCTCCCCTCGGATGGCGGATTCGCCTTCCCGTATCGGCCGAACCGCGCGCGACTGAAGGGCTTTTCCGGCGCCTCGCGCGACCCTTGCGCGCGCGCCTCGGCGACCGGCAACGAGGCGCGCAAGCGCGCGCTCGCGCGCCGGGCAGGCACCTTCCGCAGCCAGGCCCGCGGGGTGCGAGGCGGCCCGCCCGGCTCGCCCACCGGGACCCGCCGTGTACCTTCGATCGGCGCGCGGCCGAAGGGGAGGGCATGACGGAGCTCGAGCGGCCCGCGGGGCGTTTCACGGCGGCGCGCCGGCGCTCCGCGGCGTCCCGGATCGCCGTGGCCCTGACGGTGCTCTCGCTCGTCCTGGCCCTGCTCGTACTGGCGCACCGCTACCTCCTGCAGCGCCTCGTGCTCGAGCCGGGTGTGCCCGAGCCGCTCCGCAGCGCCCTCGTCGCGGCAGTCGCCGTGCTGGGCGTCGCGATGGTGCTCGAGCCGGTCGCGGCCCGCGCGCTTCCGCCGCGCGCGGCGCGACTCGTCGTCGCGCCCGGCATGCTGTGGATGGGTGCGTTCTTCGTCACGCTCAACCTGACGCTCGCCTCCGACGCGCTGCTGTGGCTGCTCGGCGCGGGCTTCGGGCCGGGCGACTCCGCGGACTGGGAGGCGCCCGCGCGGCTGCGCGCGCTCGCCGTCACCGGGCTCGCGGCGGCCGCCACCGCGACCGGCGTGCGCGGCGCGCTACGCGGCCCGCTGCACCGGCGCGTGGAGCTCCGGCTCGCGCGCTGGCCCGCGGCGCTCGACGGCTTCCGCATCGTCCAGCTCAGCGACCTGCACATCGGTCCGCTGCTCGGGCGCGGATTCGCGGCCGAGGTGACGGCGCGCGCGAACGCGCTCGCGCCCGATCTCGTGGCGATAACGGGCGACCTCGTCGACGGCCCCGCCGCGCGGCTGCGCGACGAGGTGGCGCCGTTCGCCGGCCTGCGCGCGCCACACGGCGTGTACTTCGTGACGGGGAACCACGACTGGTACTCGGGCGCGGACGACTGGATTCGGGTCGTTCGAGAGCTCGGGCTGCGCGTCCTGCGCAACGAGCGCGTCGAGATCGCGGCGGCGGGCGCCGCGTTCGACCTCGCCGGCGTCGACGACCATCGCGGCGACTGGCTGCACGGCTCGCCGTGCGACCTCCCGCGCGCGCTCGCCGGGCGCGACCCGGCGCGCCCCGTCGTCCTGCTCGCACACGACCCGACGACGTTCGCGCAGGCGTCGCGCGCAGGGGTCGACCTGCAGCTCTCGGGTCACACGCACGGGGGGCAGATCTGGCCGTTTCGCTGGCTCGTCCGGCTCGCGGTGCCGTGGGTCGAAGGCCTCCACGCGCGCGGCGCGAGCCTGCTCTACGTGAGCCGCGGCACCGGCTTCTGGGGCCCGCCGCTGCGGCTCTTCGCGCCGGCGGAGATCACGGAGCTCGTGCTCCGCAGCGAGTCGGCATGAGGCGCCCGCGTCGCGGCGCGGAGGGTCCATGAGCTACACGCGCCTCGAGCTCGAGCAGCGCGGGCCGGTCGTCTGGGTGTGGCTGCAGCGCCCCGAGCGGCGCAACGCCCTCGACGCGGCGACGCTCGAGGAGGTCGCCGCCTGCTTCGCGTCGCTGCAGACGCGCTTCGAGACGCGCGTCGTGGTCCTCGGCGGACGCGGCCCCTCGTTCTGCGCGGGAGCGGACCGCAAGGACCCGCCGGGCGCGCGCATGGGCGCGGACGACGCGACCGCGCGCGAGCGGCGGTACGCGTCGCAGCTCGGGCGCCGCGCGCTCGAGGCGATCGAAGCGCTCGACGCCGTGACGATCGCGCGCCTGCACGGTCACGCCGTCGGAGGCGGCTTCGCGCTCGCGCTCGGGTGCGACTTCCGCGTCGCGGCCGAGGGCACGGTCTTCTCCGTTCCGGAGGTCGACCTCGGCCTCCCGCTCACGTGGGGCGCGGTGCCGCGGCTCGTGCGCGACGTGGGCGCGCTGCGCGCGCGCGAGCTGATCCTGCTGTGCGACCGGCTCGACGCGGCGGACGCGCTCGGCTGGGGCCTCGTGAACCGCGTCGTCCCGATGGAGCGCCTCGACGCCACCGTCGCCGAGCTCGCCGAGCGGCTCGCCGCGAAGCCCGAGATCGCCGTCCACATGACGAAGACGCAGCTGCGCGCCTACGCCGCCGCCGCCGCCCTCGGCGACGTGACGGAGAGCGACGGCGACCTCCTCTTCGCCGCGTCGCGCACCGCCGCCGCGCGCAAGAGCTTCCCCGGCTAGCTCATGGGACGCGGGGGAACTTGGGTGGGCGCTTCTCGAGGAAGCTCTGCACGCCCTCGCGGAAGTCGGGGCGGCCGAAGCTCTCCTGCATCAGGCGGATCGCCTCTTCCAGCGAGGGGCCGAGCTCGCGCTCGAGCGACGTGTAGACCTGGCGCTTCATCACCGCGAGCGACGTCGGCGACGCGGTGCTCGCCAGCTCGCGCACCCATCGGTGCACGAAGGGCAGCAGCTCGTCGTGCGCGAGGACCCGGTTCACGAGGCCGATGCGGCCGGCCTCCGCCGCATCGAACACGCGCGCGGACCAGAGCAGCTCGAGCGCGTGTGCGCTGCCGACGAGGCGCGGGAGCGTCCAGCCGATGCCCCACTCGGCGATGAGGCCGCGCCGCGAGAAGGCGGTGGTGAAGGTCGCCCGGTCGGAGGCGAAGCGGACGTCGGCGAAGAGCGCCATCGCGAGTCCGAGCCCCGCGCACGGGCCGTTGATCGCCGCGACGACGGGCTTTCGCACCGAGAGCAGCCACGACCAGGGTCCGCGGAAGGACGCGGGCATCGTCGGGTCGCCCGGATCGGCGCGAAGGTCGCTCCGGTCCGTCGGCTCGAGCTGACCGGCGCCGATGTCCTCGAGCCGCTTCAGGTCGGCGCCGGCGCAGAAGCCGCGCCCGGCTCCTGTCAGCACGATGGCAACAGTCGACGGGTCCGCCTCCGCGCGGGCGACGGCGTGGCGGATCTCTCCCTCCATCCGCTCGGTGAGCGCGTTCAGGCGCGTCGGCCGGTTGAGCGCGATCGTCGCGACCGGGTCGTCCACCTCGTAGAGGATCTGTTGGTACATCGCCCCTCGCTGCGGCGGGCTGGCGCACGCCGAGCCAACCTACCACACTCTGTCACTCCCCAATGTCCTCTCCCGTCGACGTGATCGAGGTGCGCGGTGCCGCGGAGCACAACCTCCGCCGCGTCGACGTGCGCCTGCCGAAGAACCGCCTGACCGTGTTCACCGGCCCCTCGGGCTCGGGCAAGTCGTCGCTCGCCTTCGACACGATCTACGCCGAGGGCCAGCGCCGCTACGTCGAGTCGCTCTCGAGCTACGCGCGCCAGTTCCTCGGCCAGATGGAGAAGCCGAAGTACGACCACATCCGCGGGCTCTCGCCGACGATCTCGATCGAGCAGAAGGCCGCGAGCAACAACCCGCGCTCGACGGTCGGGACCATCACCGAGGTGTTCGACTACCTGCGCGTGCTGTGGGCGCGGATCGGCCGCCAGCACTGCCCGCGCTGCCAGCAGCCCGTGGAGCGACTCTCGGCGCAGGAGGTGGTGGACCGACTGCTGACGCTCCCGCCCGGCACGCGGCTCCTCCTGCTCGCGCGCCTCGTCGACAACCGCAAGGGCGAGCACCGCGAGCTGCTCGAGGAGACGGGGCGCGAGGGCTTTGCGCGCTTCCGGATCGACGGCGCGGTGGTCTCCGCCGAAGAGCTGCCGGCGCTCGACAAGAAGCGCAAGCACACGATCGACGTGGTGGTCGACCGGCTCGGCGTGCCCGAGTCCGGCGGGCTCGAGCGGGCGCGCGTCACGGACTCCGTCGAGACGGCGCTGCGGAAGGGCAAGGGCCGCCTGCTGGTCCAGGTCGTCGGCGGCGAGGAGCGGCTCTACTCCGAGGATCTCTGGTGCCACCACTGCGACGTCGGCTTCCCCGAGCTCTCGCCCCAGAGCTTCTCGTTCAACTCCCCGCTCGGCATGTGCGCCGACTGCAACGGGCTCGGCACGAAGCCGGAGATGGACCCCGCGCTGGTGGTTCCGGACCCGTCGAAGAGCGTGCGCGAAGGCGCCATCGAGCCGTGGGCGAAGGTGATCGAGCGCTCGGGCAGCTGGACCGGCTCGCTGCTCCAGAAGATCGCGGCCGAGTACGGGATCGACTTCGACCGGCCGTGGAGCAAGCTGCCGCAGCGCCACCGCGACCTCCTGCTCTACGGCTCGCGCGGCAAGAAGATCTCGCTCACGCTGCGCTTCGCCGCGGGCAAGCTCGAGTACGAGCGCGAGTTCGAGGGTGCGCTGAACGAGCTCTACCGGCGCTTCCGGCAGACGAAGTCGGAGGGCATGCGGCGCTGGTACATGCGCTACCTCTCGGAGACGCGCTGCTCGACGTGCGAGGGGCGGCGGCTGCGGCCCGAGTCGAGCGCGGTCCGCATCGGCGGGCGCACCCTGCCGGAGGTCGCGGCTCTCACGATCGACGAGGCGCGCGCGTTCGCGCAGTCGCTCGACCTGAACCCCACCGAGCGCGCCATCGCGGGCGAGGTGCTGAAGGAGGTCGACGCGCGGCTCGGCTTCCTCGTGAACGTGGGGCTCGGCTACCTGACGCTCGACCGCGCCGGCCCGTCGCTCTCGGGCGGCGAGAGCCAGCGCATCCGGCTCGCCAGCCAGATCGGCAGCGAGCTCACCGGCGTGCTCTACGTCCTCGACGAGCCGTCGATCGGGCTCCACCAGCGCGACAACGCGCGGCTGCTCGAGACGCTCCATCGGCTGCGCGACTTCGGCAACACCGTCATCGTGGTCGAGCACGACGCCGAGACGATCGAGGCGGCGGACCACGTCGTGGACTTCGGGCCCGGCGCCGGCGTCGAGGGCGGTCGCATCGTCTATTCGGGCAGCGTGGCCGGGCTGAAGCGCTCGGCCGCGTCGCTCACGGGCAAGTACCTCTCCGGGCGGCTCTCGATTCCCACGCCGGCTCGCCGACGCTCCGCCACCGGGAAGTCGATCCGGATCGAGGGCGCACGCGAGCACAACCTGAAGGACGTGACCGTCGACATCCCGCTCGGAACGCTGGTGGCGGTCACGGGGGTGTCCGGCGCGGGGAAGAGCACGCTCGTGAACGGCGTGCTCCATCCGGCGCTGAAGCGCGCGCTCTACGGGAGCCACGAGGTGCCGGGCGCGCACCGCGCGCTCAAGGGCGTGCAGCACGTGGACAAGGTCGTCGACATCGACCAGCGCCCCATCGGCCGCACGCCGCGCAGCAACCCCGCCACCTACACCAAGGTGTTCGACGAGATCCGCGAGGTCTTCGCGCTCACCGCCGAGGCGCGCACCTACGGCTACGGCGCCGGCCGCTTCTCCTTCAACGTGAAGGGCGGGCGCTGCGAGGCGTGCGAGGGCGACGGCGTGCGTCGGATCGAGATGCACTTCCTGGCCGACGTGTTCGTGCCGTGCGAGGTGTGCAAGGGCCGGCGCTTCAACGAAGCGACGCTGCGCGTGAAGTTCAAGGGCCTCTCCATCGCCGACGTCCTCGGTCTCTCGGTGGCCGAGGCGCTCGAGCTGTTCGCCAACCAGCCGAAGGTCGTCGCGGGCCTTCGCACGCTGTCCGAGGTGGGTCTCGGCTACATCCACCTCGGTCAGCCGTCGCCGACGCTCTCGGGCGGCGAGGCGCAGCGCATCAAGCTCTCGCGCGAGCTCTCGAAGGTCGCGACCGGGCGCACGCTGTACATCCTCGACGAGCCGACCACGGGGCTGCACTTCGACGACCTGCGCAAGCTGCTCCACGTGCTCGACCGCCTGGTCGAGGCCGGCAACACGGTGGTCGTGATCGAGCACCAGCTCGACGTGATCCGCTGCGCGGACTACGTGATCGACCTCGGCCCCGAAGGCGGCGACGCGGGCGGGGACGTGGTCGCGGTCGGGACGCCCGAGGAGGTCGCCAAGAGCGAGGCGAGCCACACGGGCCGCTTCCTGCGCGCGGTGCTGTAGGCGCGATCGCCCTCGGGGCTAGCGCCCCTTCAGGACGTAGTGGCGCGCCACCTCGAAGCGGTCGTTGCCCCAGAACATCTCGTCGCCGACGAACACCGTCGGGACGCCGAACACGCCGCGCGCCACCGCGTCGTTCGTCTCGGCGTCGAGCCGGGCGGCGAGCTCGGGCGAGCGCGCGCGGGCCAGCGCCGCGTCGGGGTCGAGCCCGGCGCCGCGCAGCAGTCCACGCAGTACGCCCTCGTCGGCCACGTCCTGCGCCTCCGCCCAGCGCGCGCGATAGGCGGGGTAGTGGAACTCGCGGAAGCGGCCCTCGTCCTTGGCGACGAACGCGCACTGGAGCAGCAGCCGCGTGTCCGGGCGCCGCGCGCCTGCCTCGGGCGAGAGCTGCGCGCCGCAGAGCTCGGCCCAGTGCAACATGTCGTTGCGATAGTTGCGCTTCTTGCGATCGCCCATCTCCCCGAGACCGCCCGCACCCGGCTCGCGCAGGAGCGGCAGGTACACGGGCCGGAAGTCGAGATCGGCACCGACCTCGGCGAAGTAGGGCTCCGCCCGGGCGCTGCCGAGATAGGCCCACGGGCAGGCGTAGTCGAAGTAGAAGGGGAGCTTCATGACGGCCTCCGCGCGCGGCGAACGGGCGCGCCCTTCGAGTGTACCATCCGGCGTCGGCCGGCGGAGCGGCCGCAGGAGGAGCGCCGTTGTCGCGACGCGGACAGATCCAGATGACCCCGGCGGAGATCGAGGGCTTCCTCGCCGCCTCGAAGACCATGATCCTGTGCAGCATCGGGAAGGACGGCGTGCCGCATCCGATGCCGATGTGGTACGGGGTCGAGCCCGACGGCTCCGTCGTGATGACGACGTTCACGAAGAGCCAGAAGATCCGGAACCTCGAGCGCGACCCGCGCGTCGCGCTGCTCGTCGAGGCGGGCGAGCAGTACGCGGAGCTCCAGGGCGTCGTCCTGTACGGCGACGCCGAGCTGGTGCGCGCGACCCCCGCGGTGCTCGACATCCTCGCCAGGATCACGGCGCGCAGCAGCGGCGCGCCTGCGGCCGAGCCTGCGGCGATCCGCGCCGGGCTCGAGGCGACGGCGAAGAAGCGCACGGGCATCCGCGTGCGCCCCGAGTCGATCGTCTCCTGGGACCACAAGAAGCTCGGCGGCGTCTACTGAGCGTCTACCCGTCGGGCTCGGCGAGGAGGGTGCGGAGCCATGCGACGGTGTCGGGCGCGTCCCACGCGAACGCGCCCACCGCGCGGTGGGCGACCCGGCCCGCTCGGTCGACGACGACGGTGGTCGGGTACGCGAAGACGCCGAAGCGGCGCGCCACGTCCTCGTTCGGGTCGGACAGCACCGGGAACGGCAGGTCCCGCGCGCTCGCGAAGTGCGCTGCCGCCTCCGCTCGCGCGTCGACGCTGACCGCGACGACGAGGGCGCCCTCGCCGGCGAGGGCGGCGTGGAGCCGCGCGAGCGCCGGCAGCTCGTCGCGACACGGCCCGCACCACGTGGCCCAGAAGTTCACGACGAGCACGCGCGCGCGCCCGCCCTCGGCAGACGAGAACGCGCCGCCCGCGGCGCGCGGGAGCGCGAAGGCGGGCGCCGGCGGCCGCGCAGCCGCCGCGACGGCGGGCGGAGCCGGCGGCGGCGCGAGGCGCACGGCGCGGGGCCGCCCGAGCCAGAGCAGCGCCGCGACGACGAGGAAGAGGACGAGCGCGTCGCGGCGTCGGAGCGACACGGCGCGAGGATAGAGCGCTCGCTCGCAGCGCGTCGGCGCGGGCTGCGCACGTCTCCCGCCGCCGGCCGCGCCGGGCGCCGCGGTAGACTCCTGCCGATGTCCCCGGCCCGGAAGCCTCGGGTGCTCGTCGTCGAGGACGAGCCCTCGCTGCGCGGGGCGCTGGTGGACGCGCTCGCGGCGCGCGGTCTCGAGGTGACCGCCGCGACCGACGGCGAGGACGGCCTGCGCGCGGCGCGGGCCGACGGCGTGGACCTCGTCGTGCTCGACGTGATGCTCCCGCGCCGGAGCGGGTTCGACGTCTGCGAGGCGCTGCGCGCCGAGCGGCCGCGGCTCCCCATCCTGATCCTCACGGCGCGCGCGGCGGAGGACGACGTGCTGCGCGGCTTTCGCGCGGGCGCCGACGACTACGTGACCAAGCCGTTCTCGCTCGCGCAGCTCGGGGCGCGCCTCGACGCGCTGCTGCGGCGCGCGAGCTCGAACGGCGAAGCGCGGCCGCGCCAGCCGTTCGGCTTCGGCGGCTGGCGCGTCGACCCGGAGGCCCTGGTGGCCGAGTCGGACGCCGGACGCGTCGACCTCACGCGCCGGGAGGCGGATCTCCTCGCCGTCTTCGCGCGGGAGCGCGGCCGGATCGTCGGGCGGCGCGCGCTGCTGCGCGAGGTGTGGGGCTTCGAGCACGCCGAGCGCATCGAGACGCGCACCGTGGACGTGCACCTCGCGAAGCTCCGCAAGAAGCTCGGCGTCGCGCGCGACCTGATCCGGACGGTCCGCGGCGAAGGCTATCGGTTCGGGTAAGGGCGATGTGGCGACTGCGCCTCGGCTTCGCGCTCCTCGCGGCGGCGCTCCTCCTGCCGGCGGCGCTGTTCGCGCGCGACGCGCTCGAGGCGCAGGCCGACGAGCGCGCCGCCCGGCACGAAGCGCTCGCGGCGCGCGTCTTCGACGAGATGGAGCGCGCGCTCTCGGAGTTCGTGCGCCGCGAGGAGGCGCGGCCGGTCGGCCACTACGGCTTCAGCTGGGTGCCCGAGGGCAGCGTCGCCGGCCTCGTGGCGCGCGCGCGCTCGCCGCTCTCGAGCGTCGTCGACGACCCCGACGCGCCGTTCGTCGTGGGCTGGTTCCAGGTGGATCCCGACGGCAGCGTCCACTCGCCGCTCGTGCCCCGGCCCGACGAGCCGCCGCTCGGCGCGCCGCCGGCGCGCGAGGCGCCGGCCCGCGCGGCGCTCGTGCGCGAGATCGTCTCGGCCGCG
>DATAGA010000351.1:0-9105 GCA_036257215.1 Myxococcota bacterium | reverse complement strand
CCCGCCTGCGAGACCGCCGCGACGACGTCGCGGCAGTGGGTGAAGGCGAAGATGGGGAACTCGATGTTCAGGCGGTCGCAGAGATCGGTGTGCATGGCTCAGTCCTCGTAGAGGGAACGGGTGCTCTCGCCCATGACGCGGATCCGCTCCGCGCGTGGCATCCGCTCGAGGGCGGCGACGACGCGGCGGTTCGCGTCGCCGCAGACGTGAACGGGCTCGCGGCCGAGCGCGTCGAGCGCCTCGGCGGCGACGTCCTCGGGGCGCATCCAGGCCTCCTGGCCCTTGCGCGGCGCCGAGCTGCGCAGGCCCGGCGTGTCGGTGTTGCCCGGCACGAGCGCGAGCACGTCGACGCCGTGCGGCCGCAGCTCGAACCAGAGCCCCTCGGCGAGCGCGAGGTCGAAGGCCTTCGTGGCGGCGTAGCTCGCGACCCAGCCGGTGCCCTGGAGGCCCGCCATCGAGGAGATCAGCACGAGGCCGCCGCGCCCGCGCCGCACCATCGGGCCCGCGAGCGCGTGGGCCAGAGAGAGCGGCCCGCCGCAGTTGACGGCGAGCCGCGCGCGGTGCGCGTCGAGCGGCTCGGAGAGGAACGGGCCGACGCCGCCGATCGCGGCGCACGCGATCCCGAGCCCGATCTCGCGCTCGGCGGCGAGCTCGGCGAGGCGCGCGCCGGCGCTGCGCAGCCCGAGGTCGAGCTCGACGGCGCGGGCGTCGACGCCGTGCTCGCGCGCGAGCTGCGCCGCGAGCGGCGACACGAGCTCCTCGCGGACGTCGACCAACGCGAGCCCGAAGCCGCGCGCCGCGAGCGCGCTGGCGAACGCCCGCCCGATCCCCTGGCCGGCGCCGCCGACGAGCGCCACCGGTCCGTACTTCTCGAGGAAGGGGTCGCCCATCAGGCCGTCGGCACCTCGAAGCGGTCGGTGTAGAAGCGCAGCCGCTCGCGCACCCGGGCGGGATCGAGGCCGTACTCCTCGAGCGCGTAGCGGTGCGCTCCGTGCTTGCCCTGGGGATTCTCGCGCACGTGGCGCTCGAGCGCGGCCTCGCTCGCCGCGTCGAGCGGGAGCTCGAAGTGGCGGTACACCCGGCGCGCAGTCGCCAGCGGGTCCGCGACGAAGGCGCGGTAGTCGATGTCGAGGACGCGCCCCGGGTCCATCCGGTCGCGGGCCGCGAGCGCGCGCTCGAGCGAGCGCGCGAGGTACTCGAGCACCGCCCCGCCGAGGGCCTTCGGGTCGAACCTGGATCGCACCGCCATGAGCATCGCCATCATCGAGCAGTACGAGGGCAGGATCTCGAGCGGGTTGCGGTGGGTCCAGAGGATGCAGACGTCGGGGAAGAGCTCGACCAGCACGTCGAGCGCCCAGAGGTGCGCGGGCGACTTGAGCAGCCAGCGCTCGCCCGGCCGCTGCCACTGGAGGAGCCGCAGGAGGTCCGCGTAGTAGCGGTACGCCGGCCGCAGGTCCTGGCCCTGGAACCAGCTCCCGTACGGCTCCATCAGCGGCTCGATCCCCAGCTGCGCGTCGCAGAACGCGTGCGCCTGCAGCAGCACGCACTCCTCGGGCATGTCGACGGTGACGTAGTGGATCTTGTCGAACTCCGGGTTCTTGGCGCGGTCCCGCTCGTTGAGCTTGCGCAGACCCTCGCGGCGCGGGTCGGGCGCGCCCGGCGGAAGGCCCTCGACCGGGTCGGGGAAGAGCCCCTCCCACAGCAGCAGCGGGCGGTGGCGCGGGTCGGCCGCGAGCAGGTTGAAGAGCGCGGACGTGCCTGTGCGCGGCAGACCCGTGAGGTAGACGGGGCGGCGGATGGCGACGCCCCGCGCCTCGGGGTGGCGTTTCCAGGCCGCCTCGACGCGCAGCCGCGTCGCGAGGAGCTGCACGAGCCGCCGGCGCGTGCGCTTGCGCCCGGCGGGCGAGAGCTCGGCCTCGCCGTCGTACGTCTCGCACAGGACGCGCAGGCCTTCGCGGAACGCGTCGTCGCCGAAGTCGCCGAGGCCCGCCTGGGCGCTCGCCTCGGCGAGGAGGCTCTCGGGCGAGAGGTCGGCCAGCTCGCCGCTCACGCCATCCGCCCGGACCGGCGCAGCTCGGCGAGCTTCACGACGCGCGCGCGCGGCTGCGGGTGCTCCTTCGCGCGCACCCAGCGCCAGCACATCGAGCCGCGGTCGTGGCCCGCGGTCTGCAGCCAGTTGGGCAGGCCGGGGTCGTCGTGCGCGACGACGAGGCGCACGGAGCCGTCCTTCTCGTAGGCGACCGTGGCCTTGTTCGCGTGGATGCGCCAGTAGCGGTAGTCGAGCGACTCGAGCCAGTGGTTGCTGAGCTGGAAGTTCCAGTAGTCGCACTCGGGCGGCGTCGCCTCGATCACGAGCGCCTCGTCCGGCGCGAGCTTCCAGTAGGAGTGGTAGTAGAAGATGTTCGGGTCGCCGCCGGCAGCCCCGGCGATCGCCGGGTCGAACGGCGGCAGCTCGTTCGGGTGCTTCTGGAAGTCGTCCGCCCACTTCTGGAACAGCTTCGCGCAGCCGAGCACGAAGAACGCCGAGCCCTTGAGGCCCCGGTCGAGGCGCTCCGCCGAGAGCGGACGCGGCTGGTGCGGCCCGTCGACGCGCTCGATGCGGATCTTCGCGATCTCCTCCTTCGAGGGGTCGAGGCGGGTCTGACGCACGACGAGCGTGCGGCTCTCCGGCGTCATCGGCAGCCAGTTGCCGGGCCGCTTCTCGCACGAGACCGCGATCTCGAACGTCCCGTCCGGGCGGAGCGCGATGTCCTTGTCGTCGAGGTAGCCGGTCGTGTTCAGGCTCCCGGTCGCGCCGTAGTTGCCCGCCTGCGTGCCGAAGCCCAGGTAGTGCACCGTGCCGCGCGTGCCGGTGATCCGGTACTCGTGGCGCCCGCTGATGGGCGCGTTCTGGTAGTAGTTGTCCGGGTTGTCGTTGCCCATCTTCACCGTCTCGTGGGCGGTGCGGAGGAGCTCCGGGGCGACCGGATCCGCGCCTTCGACGAACGTGTCGAGCGCGGCGCGCAGGAGGCGGGTGAGGTAGCGGAAGCCCTCCGCGCGGTCGAACGGGTTCTCGGGTGTCCCTTCGCCGAGGACGACGGCGCCGGCGGCCTTCAGCGTGTCGCAGAACTCCGCCCACGCCGTTCCGTCCATGATGCGGCGCTCGGACGGGTTCCAGCCGCTCGGATCCATGTGCCCTCCGGGGAAAAGGACCCCCGAGCATCGCACACGGCGGGCCCGGGGCGCGAGGGCGGCGACGCAAATCCTAGGACGGGTGCGCGTGCTCCTCCGCCCCCGGCTCGATCTTCGCCGCGAGCACCTTGTCCACGCGGTTGCCGTCCATGTCGACGACCTCGAAGCGCCAGCCGTCGTGGTCGATCGCGTCGCCGGTGCGCGGCAGCCGGTTGAGCTCGTAGAGCAGGAAGCCGGCGACGGTGTGGGCGCCGACGCGCGAGGGGATCTGGACGCCGAGCGCGTCGCTCGCCTCCTCGACCCGCAGCCAGCCGTCGAGCAGCCACGAGCCGTCGCGCCGGCGCACCGCGGGCGGGTGCTGCTGCTCCTCCGAGGAGAGGCCGCCCGCGATCGCCTCGAGGATGTCGATCGGGGTCACGACGCCGAGCGTGGCGCCGTGCTCGTCGACGACGAGCGCGAGGTGGACGGGCGAGGCGCGGAAGCGCGCGAGCGCGTCGAGCGCGTCGGCGCTCGCCGGGACGAGCGGCGCGAGGCGCACGAGCGCCTCGATGGCCTCGCTCCCCGCGTCGGGCTCGAGCAGCAGGAGTTCGCGGCTGCGCACTGCACCGATCACGTCCTCGCGCCGCCCCCGCACGGCGGGGAGCCACGAGTGCGAGCTCTCGCGCCCGATCCGGCGTGCGGCCGCCGCTCCGGCGCTGACGTCGACCCAGTCGACGTCGACCCACGGCGTCATGAGGGCGCGCACCGGCCGGTCGCCGAGCCGCATGACGCCGGTGATCATCCGCGTCTCCTCGGGCTCCACCACGCCCGCGCTCTCGGCCTCGTTCACGAGCGCCTTGATCTCGTCTTCGGTGACCTGGGGCCGCGGCTCGGCCGGAGGCCCGAGCAGGCGCAGCACGAGCCGCGTGGATCGGTCGAGCAGCGCGACCGCCGGGCTCGCGATCCTCGAGAGCAGCTCCATCGGGCGCGCCGCAGTGGACGCGATCGCCTCGGCGTTGCGCAGCGCGAGCTGCTTCGGGACGAGCTCGCCCGCGACGAGCGAGAGGTACGTGATGCCTCCGACGACGACGCCGAGGGCGATCGCCTCCGCCGCCGCGAAGGAGAGGCCGCGCGCCACGAGGGGCTCGGCGAGCCGCTCGGCCAGCGTGGCGCCGCCGAAGGCGCCGGCGCCGATGCCGACCGCCGTGATGCCGATCTGCACCGTCGAGAGGAAGCGGCCGGGCGACTCGGCGAGCCGCAGCGCAGCCGCCGCCCCCTTGCGGCCCTCCTCCGCGAGGGCGCGCAGACGGGGCCGGCTCGCGGACACGACCGCGAGCTCCACCATCGCGAAGAGCCCGTTCACGAGCACCAGCGCGACGACGACGGCCAGCTCGAGGACGATCATCGGGGGTGTGCCACGAGGGTAGCGACTCGGTCCGGAGCCGGGCCGAGCGCACCGGGCGTCTGCGCGTCCGCGGGCTCCGCGCTACTGGCACGCGCCGACCGAGCCGGGGGCGCACACGCGCCCGTCGGTCCAGACGGCGGCGTCGAGCTTCGCGCCGGTGAGCGCGGCTCCCGCGACGTCCGCCCCGGTGAGGTCGGCGGCCGTGAGGTCCGCGCCGTCGAGCCGCGCGTTGGAGAGGCTCGCGCCGCGAAGGAGCGCGCCCTCGAGCTTCGCGCCGCGCGCGTCCGCGCCGGCGAGCCGCGCCCGCGACGCGTCGGCGCCGCGCAGGTCGGCGTTGCGCAGGCGCGCGCCTTCCAGGTCGGCTCGCTGGAGGTTCGCTTCGCGCAGGTCGGCGCCGGCGAGCGCCGCGCCGCGCAGCCGCGCCTGCTCGAGGTCCGAGCCGCGCAGCTTCGCGCCGGCGAGCCGCGCGCCCGGGCACTCCGTGCCGGGCTCGAGCGCGCAGCCGGCGACCTTGCGCGGCGGTCCGCCGGAAGAAGGCACCGGCGCGAGCGCGAGGCCGAGGGCCGCACCCAACCAGAGCGCGCACGCCCGGCGGCGAGCGACGCACGCGCGGGCCGCAGCGAGCGAGCCCGTCACCGGCTCGAGGTCCCGGTGTCTTGCTTCGCGCCGCCGTGGGCGCGGCGCGCGAGCGCGGGCGCCTCGCGGCCGCCGACGCTCGCTCGCGCGACGAGGGCGTCGTCGCCGGCGAAGTCGACGTAGATCGGCGACGACCACGCCCGCGCCTCGAAGTCGCCGAGGCAGTCGTCGCGGTCCTCGCCCGGCTCGCCGCAGAGGTCGACGCGCGTGCAGCGCCCCTCCGGATCGCGCGTGCAGCGCAGCTGCGCGCCGTTCACCTTCGGAGCCGGCTCCTCCATGGCGCGCACGTAGTAGACCGCGTCGCGGGCGCCCGCCGCGAAGCTCGCGTCCTCGAAGGTGACGACGCAGCCCGTCTCGCGCGGCTCGCAGGCGAACGTGCGCCAGGGGTCCTCGACGAGCTGCGAGACGGCCTCGCCGGGCCGGCCCTGCGGGCGGATGCGGACGACCTCGAGGCGCGTGATGCGCCGGCGCGCCGCGCCCGGGTGGTAGCACTCGCCCTTGCAGATGCGCTCCAGGTCCTCGTCGCCCAGGCTCTCGCGCGACGCGTCCGGGCAGCCGGGAAGCTGCTCGAACGAGCCGACCGCGCGCGCCTGGAAGATGGGGTTCGCGCGCAGCCGGACCTCGGAGCCCATCGGTGCGGTCGCTCCCGCGGAGCCCGGCGGGTTCAGCAGGTCGAACCAGAGCAGGATGCGGGGACCGCTCGTGCCGTACACCTCCTTGCGCTCGAGCGCCTGCCAGATGGCGTCGCGGCCGCGGCCGTCGGAGTGGACGGCGACGAGTCCGCCGGTCGTGAAGAACGAGGTCTGCCGCTCGAGCTCGGCGAGCTGGAAGGGCGAGAACACGTTCGCCGCGCGGTCGAACGGCCGCGACGCCGCGGCCGGCTGCTCCTCCGGCACTGCGAGGACCGAGGCCAGGAGACCCTCGCGCCGTCCGATCCGGTCGCTCTCGGTGAAGCCGCGCCGGTGCACGTCCTTGTAGCCGGTTCCGGGCCGGGCGAAGTGGTTGTCGCTCGAGGCGATGAAGCCGAAGCGGAAGCGGCGCGGCGCGCCGCCCTCGAAGCCCGAGAGCGCCAGGATGTACTGAGCGGAGCCGCCGGGCCGGTAGTTGAAGGCGGGCAGCGTGCAGTTGCGACACTGTCCTGCGTCGAGCCACTCCCGCGGGCCGGTCCCGGGCACGGTCAGGTGCGCCTGTCCGAGCGCCTCGGCGGCGTGCCCGCGCGCGACGACCGCGCGACGCTCGCACTCCTCGGGCGCCTCGCCCCCCGCGGCGCAGCGCTCGCGCACGATCTCGCCCGCGCGCCAGCACGTGGGCAGGTAGTCGCGGGTCGGCTCGGGGCACGACGGCCGTCCGGTCGGGTCGAAGTCGACGGCGCGGTAGTCGCGCCACTCCTCCGAGTTGCCGTGTCCCGAGTAGACCTCGATCAGGGTCTGGCGGTCGGGATCGTGCTGAGCGCCCTCGAGCTGCTTGTCCCAGGTCGAGCCGGGCGGCGTGTAGAAGCCCCAGGTCGTGCCGTGGGGAATCACGATCGAGTCGACGCCCCAGTCGTCCAGCCGAGCGAAGAGGTCGGCGGGCGTCTCCGCCGTCTCGAGGCAGTCCGCCGGCAGCTCGCGCACCGGAACCCCCTCGGCGCACGGCACGCGCGTCTCGAGCTCCGTGACGTACGTCATGAAGTCGCGCGTCCGCGCGTCGCCGAGCAGGGCGACGAGCCCACGGCCGAGGACGCGGCCCCCCTGGTTCATCGCGTTGCGCAGCGTGCCGGCGGCGGCGATCGGTCGCGTCGGCACCTCGTCGGGCTCGAGCGAGCGCAGCACGACGTTCTTGTGGCCGTAGTGGTCGACCGGCGTCGTGCCGACCTGCGTCCACTCCCAGCCGAGGAACGCGACGGTGTCGGGGTTCTCTGGATCGCCCGACACCGCGTTGCACTGGCGGATCGCCTCGACCGTCTCGCGCCAGTGTCGGGGGGAGATCGCCTCCGCGTGGTCGTTGATGCTCCAGAAGTCGAGCGAGGAGCAGAAGCGCGCGAAGTCGCAGGCGTCGGCGGGCGGGTGGGCGCCCTCGCCGACTCCGAGCGGAAGGCTCGTGAGGAAGGCGTCCGCCGAGAAGGTCGTGTGGACGTGCAAGTCGCCGAAGAGGATCTGCTTCGCGCGCGAGGCGCCCACGCCTTCGGCGGCCGAGCGCCCCCGCTCGGCCTCGGCGGCGAGCGCTGCCGCGGGGCGCGACGCCGCGGCCGGCTCGCCGGGCCCCTCGTGGCGCCCGAGCGCGCCGCGGCCGGCGAGCCAGAGCAGCCCGACGCAGACGGCGACGAGCAGGACCAGCGCGACCGCGACTCGGATCAGCACGCGCATGCGGGGCGCCCCTCCGTGCCGCGCCCTTGGTAGCATGGCGTCCCGGGCGCGGGAGAGCCCGCGCGTGTCCGCTACTGCACCCGCTCCGCGAGCCGCACCGCCGCCGCGCGCCCGAACTCGGCGCGCGTCAGGCTCGCGCTCGCGCCGAGGCGGTCGTAGCAGACCTTCGACAGCCGGTCGCAGACGGCGCCGCCCACCGGCCGGTACACGCCGTCGCGCGCGTCCTGCCCGCGCGCCGCCCGCCGCTCGAGCGCGACGGCGGCGTCGCGGCCGAACTGCTCGCGGGTGTGGCCGAGGTGCACCTCCTCCTCGACGTAGCAGGCCGCGACGAGCTCGTCGCACGAGACGCCCCGGCGCGGCGCGTAGATCGACTCGCCGAGGCCGCCCGGGCGCGCGCGCTTGCGGTCGAGGCGCGCCTCGAGGTCGCGCGCCGCCGCGCCCCCGAACTCGCGCCGCGTGAGCTCGAGGCTCGGGGTCGCGTCCAGGAAGCAGACCTCCGAGAGCCGGTCGCACACGCCCTCGTCGACCCGGGCGATGCTGCGCGCGGACTCGGGGCCCGCGTCGAGCCGGCGCTCGAGCCGCTCGCCGGCGCGGACGCCGAACTGCTCCTCGGTGAGCCCGACGTGGCCGCCCTTCGCCGTGTAGCAGGTGGCGACGCGCTCGTCGCAGATCGTCCGCTCGCGCGGCGAGAAGAGCGCCTCGCCGCGCGCGTCGGGTGCGAGCGCGTCGGCGGGCCGGCGCCCGGGCTCCGCGTAGCGCGACACGTCGCGCTCCCTGCGCGTCTGGGTCGGGCGCGGCTCCGGCTCGGGCTCGGAGGGCGGTGGCGCAGGCTCCCGCTCGGGGACGGCGCGCGGCGCCGGCCCTTCCGGGCCTTCGATCACCTCCTCCTCCCAGTGGAACTCCGACTCGGGCTCGGAGCCCGCACAGCCGGCTAGTGCCGCGAGCGCGGCGAGCGAGAGCACCGCGAGCAGCGCGGGCGCGACGCGGATCATCCGGCCTCCCTGCGTGAGAGGCGATCCTAGAGGGCGCGCTGCCCACGCGCCCGCCGCGCGGGTGCACCGGGCGCGCACGCGACGCCGCGCGGGCGTCGGCGGCGACGAGCCGGATGGAGCTCGCGACTGGCGGCGTCAGGACCGGCGGCGGCGCAGCGCGAACGCGATGGTCGCGAGGCCGGCGCCCATCGCGAGCGCCGCACCGGGCTCGGGCACCGCGGTGAAGTCGTCGCCCACGTCGTCGCCCACGCTGTCGCCTACGTCGTCCGCCCAGGCGCTCGTCGCGAACGCGCCCAGCGCGAGCGCGAGCGCGAAGGGGAAGAGTCGCGTGCGCATGTCCCTACCTCCGAGCTGGTGTCGGGATTATGCCACGGCCGAAGGCCAGCGGGCGCGAAAAGCGGGTCGCCGTGCGCGATCGCGAGGAACCCTGTTCAGTGCCCTTCAGCGGCCCGAGGCGTCCTCGGCGGGCGGCGCAGCGCCGTCGGCGAGGCCCACCCGGCGAGCCTTCAAGAACGCGGAGATGCAGTGCTGGTTCAGGTCGGTGCGGATGTACGCCCGCGTCGGTCCCGCGAGGAAC
>DATAGA010000347.1:0-1663 GCA_036257215.1 Myxococcota bacterium | reverse complement strand
GCCGACGTCGTCTACACGGTGCGCAGCGAGCGGCGCGGCGAGTCGCGCACCAAGCTGGGGATCACGCGCGCGGCCTACCGGCTGATCCAGGCGCTCGCGGAGATCGAGCTCCCCGTGGAGGCGGGCGACTTCAAGCTGCTCTCGCGCCGCGCGGTGGACCACCTGCTCGCCCTCCCGGAGCAGGACCTCTACGTGCGGGGTCTCGTGAGCTGGATCGGCTTTCGCCAGGTGCCCGTCTCCTACGAGCGACAGCCGCGCGGCGGGGGGCGATCGCACTTCCCGCTGATCGGGAGCGCCGGGCCGGCCGTCGCGTTCCTGAACGGGATCACCTCCTTCTCGCACGCGCCGCTCGTCGCGTTCCTCCTGCTCGGCGTCGCCGGCGGCGCGGCGTCCCTCGCGCTCCTCGCGGGCGCCGCGCTCGCGGTCTCGACGGGGCTCGCGTGGGCGGCGTTCGCGCTGCTCCTCTGGAGCTCGCTCGTCCTCGGGATCGGCGTGATCGGCCTCTACCTCGCGCGGGTCCACCGGGCCGTCCTGGGACGCCCGCGCTTCATCGTGGAGAGCACGCTGGGCGTCGATGAGCAGCGCTGACCTCCCGGGTCGGCGCGAGCTGTTCGCGATCGTCGTCACGAGCGCCGTCGCGGGCTTCGCGATGGGCGCCCTGCGGCCGGCGCTGCACGTCGCCGTCGAGGGCGCGCAGGTCGCCGCCGGGATCGTGGCATACGAAGACGGCAACCCGTTCGGCCTCTACCAGAAGAGCGTCTGGACGCTGTGGCACCAGCTGCTGGCGCCGTTCCTCGCGGCTGGCGTCCACGAGCGCACGCTGTGCGTCGTCGTCTCGGGGCTCATCGGGACGCTGCCCTTCGTCGGCCTCGCGCTCCTCGCACGGGCGGCCGGCGCGCCCGCGTGGCTCGCCTGCGCCCTGCCCTTCGTCGTCGTCGAGGCGAACCCCGCCGGCTGGGGCTTCCGCTACGGGATCTACCTGCTCGGGCAGGGCCACACCTACGGCGCAGCGGGCCTCGCCTGGCAGCTGGTGACGCTCGGGCTCTTCGGCGTGGGCGCCTGGCGAGCCGGCGCCTTCGCGCTCGGGCTCGGACCCGCGGTGCACGCCTCGCTCGGCGCGTGGGTCGCGTTCGCGAGCGGCGTCTGCGCGCTGCTCTCGTGGCGCTCGCTCCTCGCGCATGCGCGCGAGCTCGCGATCGGCGGCGCCCTCGGAGCGCTGGTCGCCGGCGCCAGCCTGGCGGTCCACCTGGCCGGAGCCCCGCGGCCCGAGGTCGACCCCGCGCAGGCGAGCGTCCACCTCGACGCGTTCGTGCGCCTCTGGGACGCCCACCGCGTGCCGCCGAACCTGGCCGGCTGGCGCACCGCGACCGCGATCCTCGCGGTCGCGCTCGCGTGGCTCGCGAGCGTGCGCGACGACCGGGCCGCGGCTACGCGCTTCGCGTTCCGCGTGCTCGCCTTCGCCGCCGTCGTCGGGCTCGCCATGGGCGCGCTGCAGCACGCGGTCGCCGCCGACGCGCTGCCGGAGCTGCTCCAGATCGCGATGCCGACCCGGCTCCTCAATCTCCCGATGATCGCGTTTCCGGCGCTCGCCGCCGGCGTCCTGTGGCGCCGGCGCCAGCTCGCGACGGCGCAGGCGGGCCTCGCCGTGCTCTTCGTCGGCGCG
>DATAGA010000223.1:0-14926 GCA_036257215.1 Myxococcota bacterium | reverse complement strand
CCTCGGCCGTCGGCGGCGGCAACCCGTCCTTCGAGCGCAGGGCCACCGCGAACCTGTTCGCGCGCGGGATCGACAACTCGGGCGGGTTCGTGGGCGTGGAGCGGTTCTACGTCGGCGAGAACTTCGAGACCGTCCCGTTCGCTACCTCCGTCGGCCACGAGCTGAGCCTCGAGGGGCGCTTCGGCCTCTTCGTCGTGGGAACGGCGGGAGCGGGCAACGGCTTCTTCCCCAACTTCGACGGGGCCGTCGACGCGCGCGGGACCCTCTACATCGGCGTGCCCGACGGCTTCGGGATCGACGCCGTCTCGGGCCACGACTACACGGTGCCCGTCCCCGAGCCGTCGCGCCTCCTGCTCGCCCTGACGGGCGCCGCCGCGCTCGCCTCGGCGCGGCTCGCGCGACCAGCGCGTCGCAGCGACGGGGCGTAACCGCGGGGCCGCGCACCGCGCGGTGTCAGACGAGCCCGGCGAGGCGGAGCGCGATCCCGGCCGCCGCCGCGCCGCCGAGCAGCCAGCCGACGCCGACTCGGAAGCGGAACACGGCGAGCGCCGCCGCCGCCGCGATCGCGCACGCGGCGAGGTCCGCCGAAGCGACGCGCGGCAAGTCCAGCGCGAGCGGGCCGAACTCGACGTGCCGCTGCTCCCGGAAGAGCACGTGGAGGCCGAACCAGACGGCGAGGTTCGCGATGACGCCCACGACCGCGGCGAGGATCCCGGCGAGCGCGCCGCGTAGAACGGCGCTCGCGCGCAGGCGCTCGACGTACGGCGCCCCTACGAAGATCCACAGGAAGCAGGGCGCGTAGGTGACCCACGTGACGAGGAGCGACGCGAGCACCGCGGCGAGCGGTGCGGGGAGTGCGCCCGGCTCGCGCCACGCGGCGAGGAAGCCCACGAACTGCACGACCTGGATCAGCGGCCCCGGCGTCGTCTCCGCGAGGCCGAGCCCATCGAGCATCTCGCCCGCCGTGAGCCAGCCGAAGCCGTCGACCGCGCGCTGCGCGACGTAGGCGAGCACGGCGTACGCGCCGCCGAACGTGACGACCGCGGTCTGGCTGAAGAAGAGGCCGAGCTCGGCGAAGAGGTCGCCGCGTCCGCGCGTCGCGAGCAGGAGCACCACGGGGGTGAGCCAGAGCGGAAGCCAGATCGCGAGCGTCCGGAGCGCGGTCGCGAACGCCCCGCGCGGCGGCGGCGTCGCGGCGACGGGCGCGCCGCCGAAGATCGCGGGGGACACGCGCGCGCCCGCCGCGCCGAGCACGCCCGCCGCGAGGACGATCCACGGGAACGGGACGCCGAGGGCGAAGATCGCGGCGAAGGCGAGTGCGGCGATCGCGACGTGGACGGGGTGGCCGAGCGCGCGCCGCCCGATCCGGACGACCGCCTCGATCACGAGCGCGAGCACCGCCGGCTTGATCCCGTAGAAGAGACCCTGCACCACCGCCGCGCCGCTCCCCAGCACGTAGAGGAAGGAGAGGGCGAGGATCGAGACGAAGCCCGGCAGCACGAACAGCACGCCGGCCGCCAGGCCGCCGGCGGTCCTGTGCCGCAGCCAGCCCGCGTAGGTGGCGAGCTGCATCGCCTCCGGGCCGGGGAGCAGGGTGCAGTAGCCGAGCGCGTGGAGGAAGCGCTCCTCCGAGATCCAGCGCTTCTCGTCGACGAGCACGCGGTGCATGACCGCGATCTGTCCGGCCGGTCCGCCGAAGCTCTCGAGCCCGATCCGCGCGAACGTGCGGACCGTCTCGGCGAAGCTCGGCGGCGCGCTCGCGGAATCGGCGGACAAGCGGGTGACAACTTACCCGCGGTCGTCGCGTCGGTGCTACGGCGCGTACAATCCCGCCCATGCTGTCACTGGTCGAGCTCGAGCGCGCGGCGCGCGCCGTCGACGCGTCGCTGCGCGGCGCGCGGCTGGAGCGCGCGCTGCAGCGCGACGCGTACGAGGTCGAGCTCGAGTGGACCGGGGGCGCTGCGCCGCCGCCGGGCGCGCGCGGGGCGCTCCTGCTCTCGTGCCGACCCGGCGCGGGGCGCGTCGGCTGGCGCGCCGCGCGCGCGGCCGCGCCGCCGGCGCCGCCCCCGGTCGCGCAGTACCTGCGCGCCCACGTGGGCGGCGCGCGCCTCGCGGGCGCGCGGCTGCGCGACGGCGACCGCGTGCTCGGCCTCGCGTTCGAAGGGCGAGACGGCCGCTGCGAGCTCGTGCTGCAGCTCCTCGGCCCACGCAGCAACGTGTATCTGCTCGACGCCCAGGACCGCCTCGCGCTCTCGCTGCGTCCGCTCGAGGACACGCGGCGCGACCTCGCGGGCGGCGCGCCGTGGCGCCCGCCGGCGAGCCCGCCGCCGCGCGCCGGAGACGACCGCTTCGCGGACGTCCCGGACGAGGCGCTGCTCGCGGCGATCGAGGCGCACTACGCGGCCGCCGCCGAGAGCGCCGGTCGCGACGACCTGCGCCGGCGGCTCGAGCGCGCGCTCGAGCGCCAGCGCGGGGCGCTGGCCCGCAAGGAGCGCCTGCTCGAGGAAGACCTCGCGGGCGCCGTGCGGGCGGCGGGGCTCGGCCGCCTCGGTGAGCTGCTGAAGGGCGCGCTCTCCCGCGTGCCGGCGCGCGCGAGCGAGGTGCGCGTCGCCGACTTCGAGACCGGCGAGGAGGTCGCGATCCCGCTCGACCCCGCCCTCTCGCCGTCGGCGAACCTCGAGCAGCTATTCAAGCGGCAGCGCAAGGCCGAGCGCCAGGCACTGCGCGCTCGCCAGGAGCAGGGCGCGCTCGCCGAGCGGCGCGACGCCGTCGAGCGGCTGGCGGCGGAGCTCGCGGGCGCGGGCGCCGACGACGGCGCGATCGCGCGCATCGCCGAGCGCCCCGACGTCGCGCGCCTCCTCGAGCGCTACGCCCCCGCGCCCTCGGCCGAGCCGCGGCCGCGTCGCGAGGCGCCGCGGCGCGGTCCGCCGGAGCTCCCCACGCGCCTCCAACCGAAGCGCTACCGCAGCCAGGACGGGCTCGAGATCTGGGTGGGCAAGAGCGACGAGGCGAACGACCACCTGACGACGCGCCTCGCGCGCGGAAAGGACCTCTTCTTCCACGTCGAGGGCGCGCCCGGGAGCCACGTCGTGCTGCGCACCGAGGGCCGCGACGACCCGCCGCCCGAATCGCTGCTCGAGGCGGCCGAGCTCGCGGTGCACTTCTCGAACGCGAAACGCGCGGGCCGCGCGGCGGTCCACGTCGCGGCCATCAAGGACGTGACGAAGCCGCGCGGTGCGAAGCCGGGCCTCGTCCACGTCCACCGCGGCCGCACCATCCAGCTGCGCCGCGACCCCGCCCGCCTCGAGCGCATCCTCGCCGCCCGCCTGGACCGCGACGCGTAGCCGCGGACTGCGGGGGCGGGTCAAGCCGCCCGCGCGGGGCTCCGATGCACCCCGTGCATGACCCTCGCCAGCAGCGTCCACGAGCTGAAGAACCTGATCCGCTCGCTCCACCCCGTGGTCGCGATCGAGACGGCCGAGGAGGAGCGCGTCGAGCAGCTCGTCGCATCCGTGGCGGGCGAGCTCTGCCTCCCCGTCTTCGAGTGGACCGTCACCCAGGGGCTCGTGCGCTGGCCCGAGCGCACGCCGAACCACACGCTGCGCGAAGCGGGGGCGATGCTCGGGCACCTGCGCGGCATGACCGTCGAGGCGGTGTTCCTGCTCAAGGACCTCGGCCGCCACCTGGAGGACCCGACGACGGCGCGCCTCTTCGCCGAGGCGGCGCGCGCCTTCGCGCGCACGCGGGCCACCATGGTGGTGACCGGCGTGTCGCTGCGCGTCCCGGCCGAGCTCGAGCACCTCGTCGTCCCGTTCGACCTCGCGCTCCCGGACGCCAAGGAGCTGCGCGAGGTCGTGACCGGCGTCGTGACGTCGCTCGGCGAGCGCGGCCGCGCGGAGATGCGGCTCTCGGACGGCGAGCTCGACGAGCTCGTCGGCGCGCTCGCGGGCCTCACGCTGAACCAGGCGCGCCAGGCGCTGGCGCGCGCGCTGCTCGAGGACGGCGTCCTCGACGCGAGCGATCTCCACGCCATCCTCGAGGCGAAGGCGCAGGCGCTCGCCCAGGACGGCCTGCTCGAGTTCCTCCCCGCCGCGGACAACGCGTTCGAGCTCGGCGGCTTCGAGCGCCTCAAGGCCTGGCTCGAGCGCGCGCGCACGGGCTTTTCGCCCGAGGCGCGCGAGCTCAACCTCCGCGCGCCGCGCGGGATCCTGCTCGTCGGGGTCCAGGGGTGCGGCAAGTCTCTGGCCGCCAAGTGCATCGCGCGCGCCTGGCGGCTCCCGCTGCTCAAGCTCGACGCGGGGCGGCTCTACGACAAGTACGTCGGCGAGACGGAGAAGAACCTGCGGCGCGCGATCGAGGTCGCCGAGTCGATGGCGCCGTCGGTGCTCTGGATCGACGAGCTCGAGAAGAGCTTCGGCGCGGGCGGAAGCGAGCACGACGGCGGCACCAGCCAGCGCGTCCTCGCCACGTTCCTCACCTGGCTGCAGGAGAAGAAGGACGAGGTGTTCGTCGTCGCGACCGCGAACGACGTCTTCCGCCTCCCGCCCGAGCTCCTGCGCAAGGGCCGCTTCGACGAGATGTTCTTCGTCGATCTCCCCGACCGCGCCGAGCGGCTCGCGATCCTCCGGATCCACCTCGGGCTGCGCAAGCAGGACCCCGCGCGCTTCGACCTCGAGTACCTCGCGGACGCGATGGAGGGCTGGAGCGGCGCCGAGATCGAGCAGGCGGTCACCGCGGCGCTCTACGGCGCGCTCCACAAGAAGCGCGCGCTCGACACGACCCAGCTCTTGCAGGAGATCGGCGGGACCGTGCCGCTCTCGGTGTCGCGGCGGGAGGACGTGGAGCGCCTGCGCGCCCTGGCGCGCGAGCGCTTCGTCCCGGTGCGTTAGCGGCCGTCGAACCTGGGCTTGCGCTTCTCGCGCAGGGCGGCGAGCGCCTCGCGGTGGTCGGCGCTCTGGAAGGTCACGATCTCGAGCGCCGTGGCGACGTCGAAGGCCGCGAGCGCGGCCTGCTTCAGCGTCTGGTTGATCGCGAGCTTCGTGTAGCGCAGCGCGAGCGGCGCTCCGTCCGCGAGGCGGCGGGCGAAGGCGAGGGCCTCGTCCTGGAGCGCTTCGGGTGCGACCACGCGGTTCACGAGGCCGAGGCGCTCCGCCTCGGCCGCCGTCACCGGATCGCCCGTGAGCAGGTACTGCTTCGCGCGAGCGGGGCCGAGGACGAGTGGCCAGATCACGGTCCCCCCGTCGCCGGCGACGACGCCGACCCGCACGTGGGGGTCGGCGACCGTCGCAGTCTCGGCCATGAAGATCACGTCGCAGAGCAGCGCGATCGACGCGCCGAGGCCGACGGCCGGGCCGTTCAGCGCCGCCACGACGGGAAGCTCGACGTCGAGGAGGTCGTAGAGCAGCTGGCGCGCGTCGTGCCGCAGCGGCTCGAGCTGGCGCAGGTCCTCGAACGTCGAGAACCAGCCGAAGTCGCCACCCGCGCTGAAGGCGCGGCCGCGCCCGGTCAGGACGACGGCCCGCGCCTCGGTCTCGCGCCGGAGCTCGCGGAAGAGGCGGCTCAGCTCGTCGTGGAGCAGCTCGTCCACCGCGTTGAGCGCGCTCGCCGGGTGGTCGATGGTGACGCGCAACACCGCGTCGAGCCGCTCGAAGCGGAGCGCGCGGAAGCCCGCCGGGTCGAGGACGCGCTCGCTCACGGCCGCGCCCCGCTCAGAGCTGACTCGCGTCGGTGTCGAGGCCGAGGAGCACGCGGCCCGCGAGCTCGAGCGTGCCTTCGGCCACCATCGCGTGCTGCGTCACGACGTGGGCGTCGCGCAGGCAGCGCTGCAGCGCGCTCGCGCGGTAGATCGAGCTTCCGCCGCCGAGCTCGTACATCGACGTCGCGACGTGCGCCGCCGTGCGCGCCGCGGCAGTGGCAGCGATGCGCACCCGCGCGCGCAGCGCGAGCGGGATGGCGCCGCCGGCCTCCGCGCACGCGAACGCCTCGTCGATCGCCTCGCGCAGCAACGCGCGTGCGCCGCCGAGCGCGGCCTCGGCCTCGGCGACGCGCGCCTGCGTCGCGCTGCGCTCCGCAAGCCGGCGGCGGCCGAGCGCGGGCGTCTTCTCGACGGCGAGGCCGACGAGCTCTTCGATCGAGCGGCGCGCGATGCCGAGCCCGACCGCCGCGACGCCGACGGCGAGCAGCCCGAAGACCGGGAACGCGTACAGCGCACCGGCCTCGCGCGGCTGGTCGGCGACGATCGAGACGTCGTAGCCTTCCGGCACGAAGAGGTCGCGGATCTCGAGGTCGTGGCTGCCCGTGCCCGCGAGGCCGACGACGTGCCAGGTGTCGTGGATCTGCGCCTGCTCGCTCGGGAAGAGCAGGAGCCGGATGTCGGGCCCGCCGCCGGGCGCGCGCTCGCGCCCGTCGTCGCCGTCGACGAAGCAGCCTCCCATCAGCCACTGCGCGTGCCGGCAGCCGCTCCCGAACGCCCAGCGCCCGCTCGCGCGGAAGCCGCCCGGTACGCGGCGGGCGACGCCGCGCGGCGCGAAGACGCCGCCGGAGATCGCGTCGGCCGGCCCGTACACGCGCCGCGCGACGTCCGGCGCGAGGTACGCGGCGAGCACGCTGCTCGTCGACGCGATCATCGCGCACCACGCCGCCGAGCCGTCGCCGACCGCGAGCGCCTCGAGCGCGTCGAGTAGCGCGCTCGGGTGCGCCTCGGGGCCCCCGAGCGAGCGCGGCACGCACAGGCGCACGAAGCCGCCGGCGACGAGGCGCTCCACGACGTCGGGCGGGAGCGTGCGCGCCTGCTCGATGCGCTCGCTCTCCCCGCGCAGCGCGGCGGCCGCGGCGCGCGCTCGCGCCAGCACGTCGCCCGCCCCGTCGCGCGCCGATCGGACGGCGGCAGCCCGCGTTGCGCCGTCAGCCACGGGGCAGGCCGAGCCCGCGCTGGGCGATGATGTTCTTCTGGATCTGCGTCGTCCCGCCGCCGATGATCATGCCGAGGCTGAACATCCACTCGCGCGGCCAGAAGCCGCCGTCGGCGACGTGAGCCGACCCGCGGTAGAGCGGGCCGCGCGCGCCGAGGAGCTCGACGGCGAGCTCCGCGATGCGGTGGTTCAGCCACGTGACGCGCAGCTTCGTGACCTGCCCCGCGAGCCCCGCGCTCGCGCCCCGCACGCTCGCCGAGAGGCAGCGGAGCGCGTGGAGCCGCATCGCCTCGACCTCGATGCGCAGCTCCGCGAGCCGCTGCCGGACGACCGCGTCCTCGCAGGCGGGCCGGCCGTCGCGCGTGGCGCTGCGCGCGACGCGCAGCAGCCCGTCGAAGAGGTTCCGCGTGTGCGCGGACGAGCCGAGCATGTCGCGCTCGTGCCCGAGCGTCGCGTTCGCGACAGCCCAGCCCTGGTGCAGGCCGCCGACGACGTTGGCGAGCGGCACCCGCACGGCCTCGAGGAAGACCTCGTTGAAGCCCGCGTCCTTCGTCATCTGGCGCAGTGGGCGCACGTCGATCCCCGGGCTCTTCATGTCTATCAGCACGTAGCTGATGCCGCGGTGGCGCGGCGCGTCCGGCTCGGTCCGCACGAGCGCGAACATCCAGTCCGAGAAGTGAGCGTTCGTCGTCCACACCTTGTGGCCGGTCACGACGAGCTCGTCGCCGTCGCGCTCTGCGCGCGTGCGAAGCGAGGCGAGGTCGCTCCCCGCGCCCGGCTCGGAGTAGCCCTGACACCAGAGCTCCTCCGCCGAGAGGATGCGCGGTACGAAGCGGCGCTTCTGCGCGTCGCTGCCGCAGGCGAGCAGCGTCGGCCCCGTCATCGCGACGCCGAGGAGCCCGACCAGCGCCGGCGCGCGCTGGCGCGCGAGCTCCTCGTCGACCAGGAACTGGCGCAGCGCGCCGCCGGGATGCCCGCCGAGCTCTGCGGGCCAGCCGATGCCGAGGTAGCCCGCCGCGTGGAGCGCTCGCTGGAACTCGCGCAGCGCGGACGGGTCGCGCTCGACCGCGGACTCCTGGCCATGCGGGCCGCGCGTCCACTCCCGCGGGAGGTGTCGGCGCAGCCAGGCGCGCAGGCCTCCCAGGAAGTTGCGGTCGTCGGCCGAGAGCTCGAGATCCAAGCGGAGGGAGGGTACCAGCGGGGTCGGGGCGCGGCCGCGGCGCGCCGCCTCAGCGCCGCCAGACGCGCTTGGCCTGGCTGCCGAACATACGCGAGAGCTCGACGCGCTCCGGCACGATGCGGACCGCGACGTAGCTCGGGTCCGTGGGACCGCCCGGCCAGAAGGGCGTGAGGTCGTAGTCGAGCACGTCCCACACGTGGCGTCGCGTGGGGTCGTCGGCCAGGATCTCGGCGCGGCCGCGCACGAGGACGTGCACGAAGTCGGGCGGCGACACCTGATACTGCACGTCGACCTCCGGGTGCGCGCGGAGCTGGCGCGCCTTCGCCGAGCTCGGGGAGGTCGCGAACCAGAGGACGTCGCCCTCCCAGGTCGGGTGCACGAGCCGAACGCGCGGCGCGCCGTTCTCGACGGTGGCGAGCGCGCACCAGGTTGCCTTGCGCGAGGCCTCGTCGACGGCCTCGAAGAAGTCCGCCTTCTCGGCGGCGGAAACACGCGCCATGGCATCCTCCTCGGGGGTCCCGAGACGCTATCGCGCGCGGCGCGCGGGCGTCACTGCGGGGGTCGCGCTCCTAGAACTCGCGCGTCTCGCCGATCGCGAACACCCAACCCTGCTCGGCGGCGAGGCCCGCGTCGGCGACGGCCGCGCGGAAGCGCACCGGCGGCTCCCCGATCGGCTCGTCGGTGAGGTCGAAGCTGCCCCAGTGGATGCCGAGGATGCGGCGTGCGTCGAGCAGGCGCGCGGCCGCGACCGCCTCCTCGGGGTCCAGGTGCACCGCGCGCATCATGGCGGCGGGCTCGTAGGCGCCGATCGGGAGCGCGGCGAGGTCGAACGGCCCGAAGGCGCGTCCGATCGCCTCGAACATGGGCGTGGACATCCCGGTGTCGCCGCTGAAGTAGACGCGGCGGGCGCGCCCGACGACGGCCCACGACGACCAGAGCGCGGCGTTCTCGTCGAAGGGCCCGCGCCGGCTCCAGTGCTGCGACGGAAGGCAGTGCACGTCGACGTCGCCGATCCGCAAGCGCTCGCCCCAGTCGTGCTCAGACACGTTCGCGATGCCCTCTCCGCGCAGGAGCTCGGCGTTCCCGAGCGGGACGAGGAAGCGCGCGCGCGGCTGGAGGCGCGCGATCTCGACGAGCGCCGGAAGGTCGAGGTGGTCGTAGTGATTGTGGGAGACGAGCACGAAGTCGACTGGCGGGAGCTGCGCCAGCGGAAACGCGGGATCGACGAGCCGGCGCGCGCCGAAGAAGCCCGCGGGTCCGGCCCGGCGCGACCAGGCGGGGTCGGTGAGGTAGCGCACGCCGTCGTGGCGCACGAGCACGCTCGCGTGGTTCACCCACGTGACCGTCGCCTCCGAGTGGTGCGCGAGCTCGCCGAGCGGGTCTGCGACCGTCTCGGGAACGCCCTCGACCGCGCGCAGGAAGCCGAGCACGCGGCGCACCATGAAGGGCAGCTCCACGGCGGGGCCGCCGCGGTCGAGCGGGTCGGCGAAGTTCGCGAAGCGACCGTCCGGTCGGCGCGGAGCGGGACCGAGGAGGCCCGACGCGCTCGCGGCGGCCGGCGCGGCGGCTGCGAGCAGCGCGACCACGACGGCGGCCGGCACGGCGCCGACGCGCGCGCTGCGTCGCCTCACCGGAGCGGCTCGAAGCGGGCGGCCTTCGCGAAGCCGGGCGTCGCGCGCGTCGCGCCCGCCGCGTCGACGAGGAGCGCCTCGATCCCCGGCTCCGCGCTCGCGAGCTCGAGGCCGCGCTCGGCGCCGAGGACGAGCAGCGCCTTGCTCCACGCCTCCGCTTCGGCGCCGCTCGGCGCCAGCACGGCCGCGAGGCGCGCGCCGCCCAAGGGCTCGCCGCTGCGCGGGTCGACGAGGTGACCGACGCGGCGGCCCTCGATCTCGCTCCACTGGCCGAGCGTGGCCGACACGGACAGCGCCTGGTCGCGGAGCGCGATCGCGCCGGCGAAGCCCGCGTCCGCGTCGCGCAGGAGCAGCCGCCACGCGTCGGCGTCGGCCGGGACGCCGAGCGCGACGACGCTGCTCTGGCCGAACGAGAGGAGCGCGCCCGCGACGCCGGCCGCGCGCGCGTCCTCGGCGAGCCGGTCGAGCGCGTAGCCCTTCGCGACGCCGCCGAGCTCGACCGACGTTCCGGCCGCGAGCGCGACCGCGTCGCCCGCGACCTCGATGCCGGCTGATCCCACCCGGCTGCGCGCCGCCGCGAGCTCCGCGGACGACGGCCAGCGGCCGCGTGCCGCGGCGTCGCGCCAGAGGGCCACCAGCGGCCCCACCGTGACGTCGAACGCGCCGCCGGTCCGCTCGCCGAAGCGCTTCGAGTCGCGCAGCAGCCGCGCGAGCTCGTGCGGCTGGCGCGCCGGCGGCTGCCCCGCCCGCGCGTTCAGCGCGGAGATCGCGCTCGCTCGGTCGTGGTTCGAGAACAGCCGCTCGAGCGCGTCGCTGCGCGCGTAGAGCCGCTCGAGGAGCGCCCGCCCCGCCGCGGGGTCGGGCGCGCGCAGCGTCAGCTCGAGCACCGTGCCCATCGCGTAGCGGCCGTCGCTCACGGTCGCGCGCGGCGCGGGCGCCGGTGCGGCCGCGAGGACCGGCGCGCGTGGCAGCGCGGCGGCGAGCCCGAGCGCGGCGAGCGCGACGAGCGCCGCCCGCGGCGGGCGCAGCCGGGCGGCGGCCGCGAAGAGGCGCCTCACGCGCTCTCGAGCTCCTCGTCCTCGTCGTCGTCGCGCATGCCGGTGTAGTTCTGCGCGTTTCCGCGGAACACCGCCCAGAGCGAGAGCCCGACGAGGACGGCCAGGCTGCCCTGGAGCAGGAGGAAGCCGGCGATCTTGGCCCACGCGAACACCGGGTGGCCGTAGCGGACGAGCCAGCCGGCGCCCTCGTCGAGGCCGGCCGCGAGGAAGGGCACCGCGATGAGCCAGGCCTTCGCGCGGTCGCCGAGGGGCACGAAGAGCATGAGGTGCGTGAGGACGAGCAGCAGCATCCCCATCGCGAAGAGGTGGAAGTGCGAGACCTCGAGCAGGCCCTGGTAGCTGCGCGGCTGGAGGAACCTCTCCTCGTTGCCGCGGTAGTACTCGAGCACCGAGCCGGGCGTGAGGCCCATCTTCTGGAAGTAGAGCAGGCCGTTGGTCAGCCAGAGCGCCGCGACGTAGACCGCGTAGAGCACGACGATCGTCTGGAGCAGGCGGTTGCGGTTCCACTCGCCCGTGACGACGAAGCGCACGCCTCAGGGCTCCGGGGCCGAGTGCGGCGCGGTCGCAGCCGTCGCGGCGCCCGGCGCGGCCAGGAGCTGGTAGAGCGCCAGCGAGCGCCGCACCGCGTCGGTCACCGCGCGCGACGAGAGCGTCGAGCCGGCGATCCCGTGCAGCTCGCCGCCGAGGCGCAGGCCGTCGTCGAGCGGGCGGCCGTCGAAGCGGTCGAGCCAGCGCTGCGAGGTCAGGTACTCCTCGGGCTCGTAGAAGGCGAGCACGCGCAGGGAGCGCACCCGGCCGTCCGGCGTCAGCACGACGAGCAGCGCCTCGGGGTGCGTGCGGACGGTGTGGACGTCGATCAGCGCGTAGCCCTCGACGCGCCCGTCCTTCCACGCGGTGTAGAGCTTCACGAGGCGCGACGGGAGCGGTGCCTGGGCCTTCGCCTCGACCTGCGCGGCGTCGGCGTCGCCGAGGAGCTCGGTGCGCTTCTCGACCCGGTCGGCGTCCGGGAACGCGAGCTCGAGGGCCTCCTCCTGGCTGTAGAACACCTTGGCCGCAGCCGGCGCCGCGGCGCCGGCCACGGCCAGGGCGAAGAGTGCGGTCGCTCTCCAGCTAGAAGGCAAATCCCATTCCCAGGGAGATCTCGTCCGGCCGTTCGCCCCCGCGCGGGGCGAAGTTCCGGTACTCGATCTTGAGCGCCACGTTCGGGTGAGGCTTGAACTGGAGGCCCGGCGTGTAGACCCAGTAGCGGTTGCGGTCGTTCGCGACGAAGCCGGACGGGACGTCGTTCTGCGTGTCGACGTACTCGATGCGCAGGAACGGGGAGAGCGAGCGGTCGTAGACGTCCGAGAAGAGCGGCCAGACGTCGTATGCGATCTCGACGTAGCCGCCGAACATCTGCTCGGCGATGGGCCGGTCGACGGCGCGTCCGAGCGCATTGTTCAGGTCGTCGGCGTCGGAGAGCTGGTTGTAGGCGACGAGCCCGCGCGCCTGCCACTGCTGCCAGCGCCACTGCACGTGGCCTTCGGCCACGAGGAGCGCGGCGCCCGGCACGTCGACGTCGCCGAGGTCCTGGTCCTGGCCGGAGTCGCCGTAGTAGACCGAGCCGCCGATCATCCACTCCTCGGTCGGCCGCCAGTCGAGCCGGAAGACGCCGGCGAGGTCCTCGGCGAGCGCGCGGTTGGCGTTCTGGCGGCCGTCGCGGATGCCCGCGTCGGTGAAGCCGCGGGCGTTGAAGCCGTTCACGACGTAGGCGCGGTACTCGAACTGCTCGCCGAGCTGCCCGAACAGGCCGGCCCCCATCTCGCTCCAGGTGGTCGGCAGGATGCGCGTCTCGGTCTCGGGGCGCGAGACGCCGTAGTAGAAGGGCGGCTCGTGCACCTCGTTGAGGAAGCCCATGGGCATGAGCAGCACGCCCGCACGCGCGTTGACCTCGTCGCGCCAGAGGAAGTCGAGCGCCGCGAACTCGACGCGCACCTCGCCCGACTCCGCGCTCTCCGTCGCCTCGCCGATGAACGCGTGCTCGAACTCGATCTCGGAGTTGAAGACGATGTTCTCGGTGAACTTGTAGCCGAGGTAGGTCACGATGCGGAGCGCGTCGGCGCGGTCGAGCTGGCGGTCCGAGATCGAGACGCCGTCGACGCTGTCGCTGCCCGAGTCGTCGTTGCCGACGAAGCTGCGATAGAACCACTCGCCGTAGCCGCCGATCGCGAGGCCGCGGTCCACGCCGTAGACCTTGGACGCCGCGGGCCCGAGGCCGTAGGCGCCCTTGAGCTCGCGCTCTTCGGGCACCGCGACCTGGTCGCGGACGGTCGCGAGCTCGTCGGCGAGGAGGTCGAGCTTGCGCTCGAGGTCGGCGATGCGGTCGTCGCGCTCGCGCACGTCGTCGGCGGAGTCCGCGGCAGGCTCGGCGACGCAAGGGGTGGCGAACGGCGAAGCGATCACGAGCGCGAGAGCGAGGAGCAGGAGAGGCATGGGCCCGGGTCCCCACCGGCGTGGGGCGCGCGGGCCCCCCCGGTGTGCTGGGCGCGGGACGCAGGGCCTCTGGCCTCGGAGTGAGTGTGAAATTCCGCGGAGGCCACGAGGGGCACTCGCACGGTGCGCTTGCAGCGCCGGCATTTGAGCTCGACCGCGTCCTCGACGAGCCGCGCGAGGAGGCTCCCGCACGTGCACCGGCAGTCGTCCCCGCGGGCGATCGCAGAGGCGGGGCCGGGCTCGGGGGGAAGCGGCGAAGGCTGGCTCAACGCTGGCTCGAACTTGGCGGCGGGGGATGGAGTCGAAACTGAAAACGCCTTTCAATTTCGTCCGGCACGCTACGCGTGGCCGACTCCCATGTCAAGGCGCCTATGCTGCCGACTGCGATGATCGTCCCGACCGCCGCCCTCTCGGCGCTCGCCCTCGCGATCGCCTTGATCGTCCCGCTCTACGCGTGGCGCGCTCGCGGCCGCGGCTACGCGACGTTCGGGCTCGTGACGCTGGCCATCGCGTTTCCCGCCGCGCTCATTCTCCACGCGCGCCTGCGCGCGACGCTGCCGGCCTCCGCCGGCCCCGCGCTGGATGCGCTCTGGGCGTGGGGCCTCGTCGCGACCGCCGTCCACCTCGCGTCGCTCGTGCGCGCGCGGCTGCGCGGACGCGCGTTCCGCTGGCTCGCGAGTCTGCCCGCGAGCGCCTTCCTCGCCATGGGCGCGCTGGCGCTCGTCTGGCTCGCCGCGCTCCTTCCGATCCGAGCGGCGCTCTGGCTCGGGGGGCAGGAGGGTGCGCTCGCGTGGCTGCGCTGGCTCGATCTCGTGCCGCTCGTCGTGGCGGGCCTCTCGCTGGCGACGTCGCTGCGCCCGGTCGAGGAGGTGGTGCGCATCCCGATGGCGCTCGCGGCGCGCGCGGCCCACGCGCCCGAGCAGCTGACGCGCCTCGCGGTCGAGCGCCACCGCAGGCGCTCGCCCGCGCCGCTCGCGACGCGGCCGCTGCGCGTCGTGCAGGTGACCGATCCGCACCTCGGCCCGTTCCAGCCCGTTCACCGGCTGCGCGCGCACCTCGAGCGGCTCCTCGCGCGCGAGCCCGACCTCCTCCTGCTGACCGGCGACTTTCTCACGATGGAGGGCGGCGGCACGCCCGGCGCGCTGGCGCGGGCGCTCGAGCCGCTCCGCCCTTTCGAGGGCCGCTCGTTCGCCGTGTTCGGCAACCACGATCACGAGGCGCCCGAAGAGGTGCGCGCCGCGCTCGCCGAGAGCCGCGTGCGGCTCCTCGACGACGAGGAGGCGGTCGTCGAGACGCCGGTCGGGACCGTGCAGATCCTCGGCGCCGACCACGTCTTCCGCGGGAGCCGCGAGCGGCTCGCGGAGCTCTTCGCGCGTCACCCGCGGCGCGACGACGCGCTGCGCCTCCTCCTGCTCCACGACCCCGGCCGCTTCCGCCACGTCCCGGCGGGCGAGGTCGACCTCACGTTCTCCGGCCACACGCACGGCGGGCAGCTCGGGCTCCTGAGCCTCGGGTTCGGTTGGACCGTGCTCGCGCGCTCGCGCTGGCCCGACCACGGTCTCTTCGCGCGCGGGACGAGCCGGCTCTACGTCCACCGCGGCACCGGCCACTACGGCTTCCCGCTGCGCATCGGCGTCCCGGGCGAGGCCTCGCTGCTCGAGCTCCTGGTCGACT
>DATAGA010000288.1:0-1628 GCA_036257215.1 Myxococcota bacterium | reverse complement strand
GATCGGCCCCGTGGTCGGCGACTTCCACGTGCACACGTCGCTCTCGGGCGACGGCCGCTCGTCCCTGGAGGACGTCGTCGCCGCCGCGCGCGCACGGGGCTGCCGCGTCCTCGCCATCACCGAGCACGCGGAGGGCACCCGCGCCGGGGTCGACCGCGCCGCGATGCTCGAGCAACGCGCGCGGATCCGCGCGCTCCAGGGGGAGCTGGGCCCGTCGCTGCGGCTCCTGCACGGCGTCGAGCTCAACATCGGCCGCGACGGCGGGCTCGACTACGACCCCGAGTTCCGCGCCTCCTTCGACTGGTGTCTCGCCTCAGTGCACGATCACTTCGAGCTCGAGCGCGGCGCGCAGACGCGCCGAGTGGTGACGGCCATGCGTGACCCGTCGGTGCGCATGATCGGACACCTCTCGGCGCGCATGATCGGCGCGCGCCCGCCGATCGAGCTCGACCTCGACGCCGTCTTCGCCGAGGCGGAGAAGACCGGCACGGCGCTCGAGGTGAACGGCGCGCTTCCGCGCCTCGACCTCTCCGCCGACGCACTGCGCCGCGCGCGTGGCCGCGACGTCACGTTCGTGCTGACGAGCGACGCGCACGAGGCGCGCGAGCTCGCCCGCGTCGAGCACGCCGCGCGCAACGCGGAGCGCGCCTGGGTGGACCCGCAGCGCGTCGCGAACGCGTGGCCGGCGGAGCGGCTGCGCGCGTGGGCGGAGGCCGCGAAGGTCCGCGCCTAGCCGGCGCCCGCGATCCGCTCTTGACCAGGATCGGCGCCATGGTACGTTGCCGCCGTCCCAAACCCAGGGGCGAAAGGAGGCGCGCCATGACTGCCGTGAACACGAACGCCGCACGCTCGCGCCTCCTGGCCGCGCACCGCTAGCGCGCAACCCGCACTCCTCGCGAGGACGGCTCCCGCGGGACTCGAGGCCGAGCCCACGCTCGACCCTCGTCCTCGCGCTGGAGAACCGCTTTGGGCAACGATCGCACGCGCTCGCTCGTTTCGGGCGAGGGCTTCCTCCGCGGACAGCTCGGGGAGCTCGAGAAGGCCGAGGTCCTCGACCAGTTCGGCGGCCGCCTGGTCACCGACGTGCTCGGCGTCGTCGGAGACGGCAAGGAGGCCACCGTGTACGCCTGCGCCGCCGCGGAGTCGGCGAGCCGTCCCTTCCTGGCTGCGAAGGTCTACCGCGCGCAGAAGTTCCGCGCGTTCCGGGGCGGTCAGGCCTACGCAGGGACGCGCACGCCCATGAACGGCCGTGCTCGCCGCGCCATCGCGAGCCACAGCCAGAAGGGCCGCGAGTTCGAGCAGCGCGAGTGGATCGCCTGGGAGTGGCAGACGCTGAGTCGGCTCCACAGCGTCGGGGCCTCGGTGCCCGAGCCCGTCGCGCGCTCGTCGATCGCGATCCTGATGGAGCTGATCGGCGACGAAGGCGAGGGCGCGCCGAAGCTCGTGCACGTCGAGCTCACGCCTGCGCAGGCGCGCAGCGCGTTCGACTCGCTGCTCCGCGACGTCGAGGACTTCCTCGACCTGCACCTCGTGCACGGCGACCTCTCCGCGTACAACGTGCTCTGGCACGACGACCGGCCGCGGATCATCGACGTGCCGCAGGCGATCGACCTCCACGGTCGCCCCGA
>DATAGA010000270.1:0-2992 GCA_036257215.1 Myxococcota bacterium | reverse complement strand
CGTGCGCGGGCCCATGTTCACGACCTTGCACACCCTGTTCGAGACGGAGTACACGGAGCTGGCCATGGCCGTCGACGAGATCGCGGAGCGCATCCGGGCGCTCGGCGCCGTCGCGCCGGGCAGCTACCGCGAGTTCGGCCGTCTGACCGCGATCAAGGAGGCGCAGGGCGTCCCCGCCGCCGAGGACATGGTGCAGGAGCTGGTGCACGACCAGGTGCTCGTCTCCCAGGCGGCACGCGCCGTCATCGACGCTGCGCAGAAGGCGGGCGACGAGCCCAGCGCGGACCTCGGCATCCGCCGCATGCAGGTCCACGAGAAGAACGCGTGGATGCTGCGGAGCCACCTCGAGGGCTAGCCCGCGCGGTCAGGCGGCGCCGTCCAGGTCTATCCAGACGGGCGCATGGTCCGACGGCGGCAGGTCGTCGCGCTTCTTGCGCCAGTCGCGGTCGATCTCCGCCTCGCGCAGACGAGCGGCGAGCGGCGAGGTCGCGAGCAGGAAGTCGATGCGCAGGCCCTGCCCGCGGTGGAACGAGCCGGCGCGGTAATCCCACCACGAGAACGCCTGGCGCTCGGGGTGGCGCGCGCGGAAGAGGTCCACGAGGCCGAGCGACTGCAGCCGCGCGAAGCGCTCGCGCTCGGCGTCCGTGTGGAAGATGCGCCCGCGAAAGCGCTCCTCGTTCCAGGAGTCGAGGCCGGTCGGGCACAGGTTGAAGTCGCCGCCCAGGACGAGCGGCTCGTCGCGCCGCGGCGCCACCCACTCGGCCAGCGCGTCGAGCCACACGAGCTTGCGCGCGAAGTCGTCGTGGCCGACCGACTTCCCGTTCGGCACGTACACGCTGGCGACGGTGAACGCGCCGACGCGCGCAGCGAGGAGCCGCGCGCCCAGCGCCTCCTGGCCCGGAAGTCCCACCTGCACCGGCTCGGCCGGCTCGCGGGTCACGAGTGCGACGCCGTTCCAGCTCTTCTGCCCGTGACAGATGGCGCGATAGCCGGCGGCCTCGAGCTCGGCGCGCGGGAAGTGCCCGTCCTCGAGCTTGAGCTCCTGTAGCGCGACGACGTCGGGGCTGCGCTCCCCGAGCCAGCGCAGGAAGAAGGACTGACGCGCGCGCAGCCCGTTGACGTTCCAGCTGGCCAGACGCACGGCGCTCCGTCTCGGCCCGCCGTGCGGGCTCAGCCACCGACCCGCGCGACGACCTGGTCGGCGAAGCGGCGCAGGGCCGTGAGCTTGTGCTCGAGCGTCTGGTCGTCGGGCGCGTAGGCGTTGCGGAAGCCGACGACGACGTCGGTCACACCCTGGTCCTCGAGGCGCTTTACGCCGTCGGGCGTGAAGCCGTCGAGCGAGATGACGTGGATCTCGAACGGCTCGCGCTCGCGGCCCGCCTCGCGCCGCAGCTCCGCGAGCCGCCGCAGCGCGCTGCCGAGGTCGGCCGCCTGGCCGCCGCCGGCGTGCATCCAGCCGTCGCCGAGGCGGGCGGCCCGCCGCAGCGCGGGGTCGGCGTGGCCGCCGATCAGGATCGGGATCGGCTTTCGCGGCACCGGACAGAGCCGGATGCTGGGGATGTCGTAGTGCTCTCCGCGGTACGAGAAGTAGTCGCCGACGAGGTACGGCGCATCCGCCGGCGCGCTCGTCGGCGGGCGCGTGAGACCGCGCACGATCTCGATCATCTCGTCCATGCGGCGGCCGCGGCCCTTCCACTCCGTGCCCGTGATCTTGAAGTCGTCGGGCCACGGCGAGAGGCCGACGCCGAAGCCGAAGCGGTCGTCGGTGAGCACCGCGACCGACGCGGCCTGCTTCGCGACGAGCACCGGGTGCCGGATCGGGAGCTTCACGACGAACGTCGTGAAGCGCAGGCGCCGCGTCACCGCGCCGAGCGCGGGGATCAGCGAGAAGGGCTCGATGAAGGGCTTGCCGTCGAGGAAGCCGCGATCGCCGTCGGGCGTGTACGGGTACTCGCTGTCCGAGGTCTCGGGGTACGCGATGCTGTCCGGGACGGTGAAGGAGTGGTAGCCCGCGTCCTCCGCGGCGATCGCGAGCGGCACGTACTGGCGCGGATCGCACATGGACTCGGCGTAGGTGAAGCGCATCCGGGGACCTCGGGATGGCGCGCGCCGCGCGCGCGAAGGGAGACAGCCTACGGGTTCGGCGGTCGCCGGGCCACGGCGGCCGCCTGCACGGTGTAGAGTGGCGGAATGAGCGCCTCGACCCACGGCCCGGCCGACGCCGCCGACGTGCGCGTGCTGCCGCCTCTCCTCTTCCTCGCGTCGATCGCCCTCGGCGTCGTGCTCGGCTCGCTCTTGCCGCTCCGCTTCCACGCCGGCGGCGGCATCCGGGTCGCGCTCGGCGTCGGGGCGATCGCGCTCGGCGTCGCACTCGCGGCGTGGACGATCGCGTGGATGCGACGCACGCACCAGGACCCGGACCCCCGCAAGCCCACGCCGGAGCTGATCCTCGCCGGCCCGTTCCGACTCTCGCGCAACCCGATCTACGTCGGGATGGCGCTCGTGCAGCTCGGCGTCGGCGTCGCGCTCGGGAACCTCTGGGTGCTGCTGCTCCTGCCGCCGACGCTCTACGTCCTCGTCCGCCAGGTCGTCGAGCGCGAGGAGGCCTACCTCGCCCGCAAGTTCGGCGAGCCCTACGAGGCGTACCGGCGCAGCGTGCGGCGCTGGCTCTAGCGCCGCGGACGCCCGCGCGCCTTCCGGCGCGGTGGGAGACGCTCCCGCCCACCGTCTGGAGGCCCCCGTGAAGCACACGCCGCCCGAGATCCTCACGCCGACGCCGGAGCAGCGCGAGCGCTTCGAGAAGTTCCGCACCGAGCACGCGAACGATCCCATGGGCAACGTCGGAACCACGCTCCTCTACGAGGACGACGACGTGCGCGTCTGGGAGATGAAGCTCGAGCCGGGCGAGTGGAGCGACCTCCACCACCACGACCACGACTACCTCCTCGTGATCGACTCGGGCGACCTCGTCGCCGGCATCACGCCGAAGGGC
>DATAGA010000174.1:0-10961 GCA_036257215.1 Myxococcota bacterium | reverse complement strand
CGCCGCGGCGTTCTCGAACGCCTCCTCGGCGGCGCGCGCCGCGGCGCCGCCGCGGCCGCGGGCCGAGAGGTCGACGGCGTAGAGCACCTGCAGCGCCGCCTCCCGCGAGCGCCGCCGCGGCGCGGTGGCGCTCGCCCTGCTCACCGCGCGCCTCCGGGTGGCGCGGCGACGGCGCGCATCAGGTGCGCCATCTCCACGGCGGCGCGCGCGGCCTCCTCGCCCTTCTGCTCCTCGCCGCCCGCGCGCGCGAGCGCCTGGTCGACGTCGTCGGTGGTCAGGACGCCGAAGGCCACCGGAACGCCGGTGTCGCGCATGACGTCGCGCACCCCGTCGGTCACGGCGCGGCAGACGTAGTCGAAGTGCGGCGTCCCGCCGCGGATCACGACGCCGAGCGTGACGACCGCGTCGTAGCGTCCGCTCTTCGCGAGGGCGCGCGCGGCGAGCGGGATCTCGAACGCGCCCGGCACCCAGGCGACGTGGATGTCGCCCGCGGCGCAGCCGCGCTTCTCGAGCTCGCCGACGCAGCCCTCGAGCAGGCGCGCGGTCACGAGGTGGTTGAAGCGCGACACCACCACGGCGACCCGCAGCCCGCTCGCCTCGACGCTCACCGGATACGACTTCACGCCGGCGTCCCCGCCCTCGCGCGCCGGCGGCGGCCCGGTCCGCCCGGTCGCCGCGCGACGCGTCCGCGAAGGTACAGGTCCGCGCCGAGCCGTCTCACCTCGACGTCCTCGAGCGCGAGTCGCGCGTCGAGCCGCTCGACGCCGAGAGGGCCGAGCGCCGGGCGGGCGTCGGCTCCGAGGCAGCTCGGCGCGGTGAACCAGTGGAGCTCGTCGACGAGGCCCGCGCGCAGCAGCGCCGCGCCGAGCCCGCCGCCGCCCTCGACGAGGAGCGTCGTCAGGCCCTCGCGCGCGAGCGCGGCGAGCGCGCGCGGGAGGTCGAGGTGCCCGCCGCGGCGCGGCAGGTCGAGCACGCGCACGCCAGCGCGGGCGAGAGCGCGGCGCCGAGCGGCCGGGGCGTCGGGCGCGGCGAGCACCCAGGTGCGCTCGGGATCCGGGGCGCGCGCGAGCCGCCCGCGCGGCGGGAGCGTCAGCGCGGCGTCGAACACGACCCGCACGGGCCGGTGGACGACGCGCCCGTCGCGGCGCGCGACGAGCTCGGGGTCGTCGGCCCGCGCCGTCTCCGAGCCGACGGCGACGGCGTCGGAGACGGCGCGCAGCGCGTGCACGCGCGCGCGCGCCGCCTCGCCCGTGATCCAGCGCGACTCGCCGCGCGCGGTCGCGATGCGGCCGTCGAGCGTCGCCGCGAGCTTGAGCGCGACGAAGGGGCGCCCGCGCTCGAGCACGGACGTGAAGCCCTGGTGCTGCTCGCGGCAGGCGTCGTCGAGGACGCCCGTCGCGAGCGCGACGCCCCGCGCGCGCAGGAGCCGCAGCCCCCGGCCCGCGACGCGCGGATGCGGATCGCGCTGCCCGACGAGCACGCGCGCGATCCCGGCGGCGAGGATCGCGTCCGTGCACGGTGGCGTGCGGCCCGTGAAGCAGCAGGGCTCGAGCGTGACGGCGAGCGTCGCTCCGCGCAGCGCCGCGGCGCCGTGGCGGCGGCGCGCGGCGTCGAGCGCCACCACCTCCGCGTGCGGACCGCCGGGCGGGCGCGTGTAGCCGCGGCCGAGCACGCGCTCGCCCCGCACGACCACCGCGCCGACCGGCGGGTTCGGCCAGGTGCGCCCCGACGCCCGCCGCGCCTGCGCGAGGGCGAGCCGCATGGCCCGCTCGGGATCCACGGCTACGAGGCCGACTCTCGAGTCGGCCGACGCGCAGCGAGCCGAAGGCGAGCGGAGTCCACTGGCTAGCTCTCGCCGGCTCCGGGCTCGCCGCGGCCCGCCTCCTTCTCGAAGAAGCGCGCGTAGTCCTCCGCGCGCTCGAAGCGCCGGAACACCGACGCGAAGCGCGCGGCGGCGACCTCGTCGAGCGCGACGAGCTCCTGCAGCACCAGGTCGCCGAGGAAGTCCGTCGAGACCTCCGCCTCGGCGGTCTCCTGGAGCCTGCGCTCGACGCGGTCGATCAGGCGCTGGATCGCGTTCTCGCTGATCGGGCGCTTGGTGCACGCCTTCTGCACGCCGTGGACGAGCTTCGCGCGGTCGTAGTCCTCGCGGCGCTCGTCGCGCTTGATGATCTTCGGCGTCACCTCCTCGACCCGCTCGCGCGTCGTGAAGCGGCGGCCGCACTCGTCGCACTCGCGACGGCGCCGGATCTCCTCGGCGTCGCGCGCGAGGCGCGAGTCGATCACGCGGTTCTCCGTCTGGCCGCAGTACGGGCAGCGCATCGGCTCTCAGACGCGAGACCGCGGGCGAAGCCCGCGGCGCGCGGCTGTCCGATCCGGACGAGGAATCTTTCGCACGGACCCCTTCCTCGGCGCCTAGGCGCGCGCCAGCACGAGGCTCGAGTTCGTGCCGCCGAAGCCGAAGGCGTTCGTGAGCGCAACCCCGGCGGCCGCCTCGCGCGCCTTGTGCGCGACGTGGTCGAGCGCGCACTCGGGGTCGGGACGGTCGAGGTTCACCGTGGGCGGCAGGACGCCCGTCTCGAGCGCGCGCACGCACAGGATCGCCTCGACCGCGCCCGCCGCGCCGAGGAGGTGTCCCGTCATGCTCTTCGTGGACGAGACGGGCAGCGCGTCGATCGCAGCGCCGAACACCGCGCGCAGCGCGCGCGCCTCCGCCAGGTCGCCGGCGGGCGTGCTCGTCGCGTGCGCGTTCACGTAGTGCACGTCGCCCGTCGCGACGTCCGCGTCGGCGAGCGCGAGCGCCATGCAGCGGCGGGCGCCCTCGCCGTTCTCGTCCGGCGCCGCGACGTGGGTGGCGTCGCCGGTGGCCGCGTAGCCGAGGAGCCGCGCCCGGACGCGCGCCCCACGCGCGCGGGCGTGCTCCTCCGCCTCGAGGACGAGCACCCCGGCGCCCTCGGCCATCACGAAGCCTTCGCGCTCCTCGTCGAAAGGCCGGCTGGCGCGGGCGGGCTCGTGGCCGCGACGGGAGAGCGCCTGCATGTTTGCGAACCCGGCGATCACGAACGGGAGCGTCGCCGCCTCGCAGCCGCCCGCGACGACCAGGTCCACGTCGCCGCGCTCGATGGCTCGCGCGGCCTCGCCGAGCGCGTGGGCGCCGCTCGCGCACGCGCTCACGTGCGCGAAGTTCGGGCCGCGCAGCCCGTGCTTGATGGCGACCACCGCCCCCGGCATGTTCGCGAGCGCCATCGGGATGGCGAACGGCGACACGCGCCGGGGCCCGCCGGAGAGGAATCCGACGTGGTTCGCGAGGATCGTGCCGAGGCCGCCGATGGCCGAGCCGAGCGCGACACCCGCGCGGTCCGTGTCGAAGCCGCCGGGACGCAACCCCGCGTCCGCCGCCGCCTCGCGCGCGGCGGCGAGCGCGAAGAGCGTCACCCGATCGAGCCGGCGGCGCTCCTTCGCCTCGACGTCGCCGGCGTCCACCTCGCCGCGCACCGAGCCCGCGAAGCGGACCGGGAGGCCCTCGTAGACCGCGCCCTCGAGCGGGCCGATCCCCGACTCGCCGCGCACTGCGGCGTCCCACGTGGCCGCGACGTCGTTCCCGAGCGGCGTCACGCAGCCGAGGCCCGTGATGACGACGCGCCGGCGCGGGCTCGGGGGCATCGAGCTAGGCCTCGATCTTTTCCTTCAGATAGGAGATCGCGTCCCCGATCGTCTGGATCTTCTCGGCGTCGTCGTCGGGGATCTCGATGTCGAACTCCTCTTCCATCGCCATCACGAGCTCGACGATGTCGAGGGAGTCCGCCCCGAGGTCGTCGATGAACGACGCCTGGGGCACCACCTCTTCCTTCGAGACGCCGAGCTGCTCGACGATGATCTCGGCGACGCGGTCTTCGAGTGACATGCTCCCTCCCTCCAGTTCAGAATGCCGGGTCAGCCGCCCGCGCCGCGCGCGAAGGCGGCTGCGCCTTCCAGGTCGGCCAGGCTCGAGAGATTCGCGCGCGCGAGGCCGCGCTCGATGCGGGCGACGAGGCCGGTGAGGACGCGCCCCGGGCCGATCTCGAGCACGCGCGTCACGCCGAGGCGCGCCAGCGCCGCGACGCTCTCGCTCCAGCGAACCGGCGCGGTCACCTGGCGCCGCAGCAGCTCGGGCATGCGCGCGGGGTCCGCGTTGGGCTCGGCCTCGACGTTCGTCACGACCGGGACGGCGGGCTCCTCGAAGCGCGCGGCGGCGAGCTCGGCCGCGAGCTTGTCGGCGGCGGGCGCCATCAGCGAGCAGTGGAAGGGCGCCGACACCGGCAGCGCGATCGCCCGCTTCGCGCCGAGCGCGCGGGCCTCGGCGCAGGCCCTCTCCACGGCCGCGGCGTCGCCCGCGATCACGGTCTGGCCCGGCGAGTTCCAGTTCGCGGGCTCGACGACGAGGCCGGTCTCGCGCGCTGCGGTCTCGCACGCCGCGACGACCGCAGGCGCGTCGCAGCCGAGCAGGGCCGCCATGGCGCCGCGCCCCTCGGGCACGGCCTCTTGCATCAAGCGTCCGCGCGCGTGCACCAGCGCGACCGCGCTCTCGAAGGCCAGGGCGCCGCTCGCGACGAGCGCGCTGTACTCGCCGAGGCTGTGCCCCGCGACGTAGCCGGGCGCGACGGGCGCGCGCTCCGCGAGCGCGCGGTGGAGCGCGACGCTCACCGTCAGGATCGCGGGCTGCTGCAGCTCCGTTCGGCGCAGCTCCGTTTCCGGGCCCTCGAAGCAGAGGTGCGCGAGCGGGAGGCCGAGCACGGCGTCCGCCGCCTCGAAGGTCGCGCGGGCCGCGGGCGACGCCTCGAAGACGTCGCGGCCCATGCCCACCTCCTGGGACCCCTGGCCCGGGAAGAGGAGCGCCAGCAACGGCTACTCGTCCTCGGTCTGGATGACGGTGCGGCCCTTGTAGTGGCCGCAGTTCCTGCAGACGCGGTGCGGCGCGCGCGGCTCGTTGCACTGGGGGCAGTTCGAGCGCGCCGGCGCGCGCAGCGCGTGGTGGCTGCGGCGCTTGTCGCGCCGTGAACGCGACGTCCTTCGGGCCGGAACCATCATCGCTCGTCTCCTTCTACGGTCCGGAGCGCGCGCAGCGCCTCGAAGGGCGAGGGCCTACGCACCTCCGGACAGCTGCACGTCTCCACGTTGCGATCCACCCCGCAGTGAGGGCACAGGCCCCGACACTCCTCCCGGCACAGCGGTTGGACCGGGAAGGCGAGCGCGATCACCTCGCGGAAGAACGCTCCGAGTTCGATTTCACTGCCGCGGTACCAGCCCGTTTCGAGCTCGTCCGAGAGATAGAGCCCGTCGCGGGCGAGGGCGGCAGCGCCCTCGGGATCCGCGGGAACCCGGTCCCCCGCCGGCTCCAGGACCAGCCGGAACCGCTCGCGGACCGGCGGACGATAGCGCGCAAGGCAGCGGCTGCACTCGAGATCGAGCTCGCCCGTGAGCTCGCCCTCGAGGTAGAGATCGTCGCCCATCCGGTGCGCGCGGAGCTCGATCGCGAGCCCCTCGCCGATGCCCTCCCGCCCCCCGCCCGTCCCGCCCGACGCCACGGCCCACCACGCCGGGGTGACGGCGTACGTGTGCGAGCTCGGAGTCTCGCGCAGGCGCTCGACGTGGAGCTTCACGAGTCTGGTCCGGGGAGGAAAACGCGTGCCGGGGCGCACGCTTGCCTTCCGAGGGTGATATCAGATGGGAGCCCGCGACGCCATCCGACTCGGCCCGGCGCGCCCCGGGGGGTTCGATACTCTGCGAGGATGCCGCCGCGCACCCGCTTCGCGCCGAGCCCGACGGGCTATCTGCACATCGGCAACGCGCGGACCGCGCTCTTCAACTGGGCGTACGCGCGCCGCCACGGCGGCACGCTCGCGCTGCGGATCGAGGACACCGACCGCGAGCGCTCGACGCGCGAGCTCGAAGCGGCGCTGATCGACGCGCTCGCATGGCTCGGGATCGACTTCGACGAGGGCCCGGTGCGCCAGAGCGACCACCACGCGCGTCACACGCAGGTGGTCGAGCAGCTCCTCGCGCGCGGGCGCGCCTACCGCTGCGTGTGCACGCGGGAGGAGCTCGAGGAGCGCCGGCAGGCGACGATCGCCGCGGGGCGCAAGTGGAGGTACGACGGGAAGTGCCGCGACGCCGGTCACGGTCCGGACGCCGGGCCCTACACCGTGCGGCTGCGCATGCCGACGAGCGGCCGGCTCGAGTGGGACGACCTCGTCTACGGGCCGAGCGGTCAGGACGCCTCCGAGGTCGGCGACGTGATCCTGCAGCGCAGCGACGGCACCCACGTCTACCACCTCGCCGTCGTGGTCGACGACATCGACCAGCGCATCGACACGGTGATCCGGGGCGCGGATCACTTCCTCAACACGTGCATCCACCTCGCGCTCTACGCCGCGCTCGACGCGCCGGCGCCGCGCTTCGCGCACCTGCCGCTCCTCGTCGCAGCGGACGGGAAGAAGCTCTCGAAACGGCGCGACGCCGTGGCGGTCGAGCACTTTCGCGAGGCGGGCTACCTGCCCGAGGCGGTGCGCAACTGGCTCGTGCGGCTCGGCTGGTCGCACGGGGACCAGGAGATCTTCTCGGCGGAGGAGTTCGTCGCGCTCTTCGACCTCGCGGAGGTCGGACGCTCCCCGGGCCAGGTCGACCCCGAGAAGCTCGCCTGGGTCGGCCAGCACTGGATCAAGGCGCTGCCGCGCGAGCGCCTGCTCGAAGCGGCGCGGCCGTTCCTCGAGGAGGTCGCGGGCGGGCCGGTTCCGGTGACGCCGGAGCTCGAGCTGCTCGTCGACCTCCTGCGCGAGCGCAGCCGCACGCTGCGCGAGCTCGCCGAGCGGGCGCGCTTCGCGCTCGTCGACGAGGTCGAGCTCGACCCGGCCGCGCTCGCGAAGCACTGGACGGCCGCCGTCGCGCCGGCGATCGCGACGCTGCGCCGCGAGCTCGGGAAGGTTTCGCCCTGGCGCGAGCCGGAGCTCGAGCGCGCGTTCGAGGCCGCCCGCGCGGCGCACGGCGGGCTCGCGCTCGGGAAGCTCGCGCAGCCCGTGCGCGTCGCGGTGACGGGCAGCGCCGCGTCGCCCGGCATCTTCGAGACGCTGCGCGCGCTCGGGCGCGAGCGCACGCTCGCGCGACTCGACCGCCTGCTGGGGCTCCCGCCCGCAGGCTGACCGCGCCGCGCGGGCGCCTGCGAGCGCGGCCGGTTGAGCTTCGCGCGGCCGCGGGTACGCTCTCGGCTCGTCGCACCGTTCCCCGGTCGTCTAACGGCAGGACAGCTGGCTCTGAACCAGCCAATGGAGGTTCGAATCCTCCCCGGGGATCCAGCGCGGCACGACGTCCGCCGCGGCGCGAGTGCCCTACCCGCCCGTCGTTCGCGCTGGACCGGGCGCGGGCGCGGCGGCCTCGAGCGCCCGTGCGTCGCCTTCGCGGCCGAGCTGGCGCAGGAGCTTCGCCAGGTTGCGGCGCGCATTCGGGTGCTCGGGACTCGCGGCGAGGACGGCGCGGAAGGTGGCCTCGGCGCGCGCGCTCTCGCCGCGCGCGGCGAAGGCGATCGCGAGCCGGTTGCCGTAGTTGGGGTCCGTTCCGTAGGCGCCCGCTGCGGCGACCCGCGCGTCGACCTCCGCGTCGCGGCCGAGGCGCGCGAGCTGTATCGCGGCGCCCATGTGCGCGGGCTGCGCCGCGGGGTCGAGCCGCAGCGCAGCCTCGTAGGCCGCCAGCGCCGGCTCGGGCGCGCCGAGCCGGTCGTACACGTCGGCGACGCGCAGCTGGAGGGCCGCGTCGCGCGGCGCGAGCTCGAGCGCTCGCGCCGCGGCGGCCTCGGCGTCGCGCAGGTCGCCCGTCAGCTTCGCCCGCCACATCGCGCCGGCGTGGGCTTCGGCGAGCGCCGGGTCGATCGCGAGCGCGGCCTCGTAGCCGGCGAGCGCGCCGGCGGCGTCGCCCGCCTCCGCGCGCCAGTCGGCGACCTGCAGGCGGTAGAGGGCGGACGCAGGCACGAGCGACGCGGCGCGCTCCGCGAGCGCGATCGCCTCGCGCAGCTGCCCGCGCGCGTGCTCGACCCCGGCGAGGAGCATCACGGTCTGGCCGCTCGCGGGGCTCGCGGCGAGCAGCTCGCGCGCGCCGCGCTCCGCCTCGTCGAGCCGGCCGGCGAAGAACGCGCCGCGCGCGCTCACGTACGCCTCGACGAGGCGCAGGCCGTCCTTGGGATCGAGCCCGCTGTCGGCCACCGGAGCGTCCGGCAGCGCGTAGCCGAGCGCGCGCAGCTCGCCGAGAGTGCGTTCGTCGACGGGCGCGCTGCGCAGCGGAAGGGCGCGGGCGAGGAGGCCCGCGACGGCGTCCTCCGCGACCTTCGCCTCCGGGCGCGGACCGCGCTCGAGCAGGTTCGTGCGCTCGCGCGGATCGGCGACGACGTCGTAGAGCTCGGGACGCGGCGCGCGCACGTAGTGGTGGAGCGACGTGCGCAGCGCGTGGAGCGGTGCCCAGCCGTGGTCCAGCTGCGTCGCGAGGCTCTCGGCGTACGCGGTCTCGTCCGCGCGACCCTCCGCGAAGAGCGGCGCCAGATCGCGCCCGTCCGCGTCGGCGAGCGGCGGGAGGCCGGCGAGGGCGAGCAGCGTCGGGGCCAACGAGGCCAGCGACACCACGCCGGGAACGACGCGGCCGCGCGGAACGCCCGGCCCCTGGACGAGGAGCGGCACCGCGAGCGTCGCGTCGTAGAGCGTGTAGCTGTGCGTGCGCTCGCCGTGCTCGCCGAGGCCCTCGCCGTGGTCCGACGTCACCGCGACGATCGTCCGCTCGAGGCGGCCGCTCGCGCGCAGGCCTTCCAGCAGGCGCCCGACCTGCGCGTCGACGTACGCGACCTCGCCCTCGTAGGGGCGGCCGGCGAAGCGCTCGGCGAAGGGCGCCGGCGGCTGGTACTCGGCGTGCGGGTCGTAGTAGTGCACGAAGAGGAAGAACGGCCGGTCGACGCCGGCGAGCCAGCGCAGCGCGGCGTCCGTCACCTCTTCCGCGCGCCGCTCCGGATAGCCCGTCGCGGAAGCGCGGCCCTCGCCCTGCGCATCGTCGTAGTGGTCGAAGCCCTGGTCGAGCCCGTAGCGCGACGCGAGCACGACCGCCCCCACCACCGCGCCCGTCGCGAAGCCGGCGTCGTGGAAGCGCTCGGCCAGCGTCACGCGCTCGGGCGCGAGCCGGAACATACCGTTGTGTCGCACCCCGTGACGCGGCGGGTAGAGCCCCGTGAACAGCGTCGCGTGAGACGGCAGCGTGATCGGCGCGGCCGCGATCGCCTTCTCGAAGCGGACGCCCCCGGCCGCGATCGCGTCGAGCGTCGCCGTGCCGGCAGCGTGCGCCCCGTACGCCCCGACGCGGTCGGCCCGCAGCGTGTCGACGCTGACGAGCACGACGCTCGGCGCGCTCGCGGCCGGCGCGACCCGGCCGCCGCCCGCGTCACACCCCGCGACGCCGAGCGCGGCCGCGGCGAGCGCGCACCGGGCGAGCGCGCGGCGCAGCGGGAGCTCCATCACCCACTCATCGGCGCTACGCGCCCGTCGCCGGAGCCAGGTCAGACGCCCCGTTGTCTTTCGGAGCGGAGACTATGGGACGAGCCCGAGCCCGGGGAAGAGCACCGTGAGGAGCGCGCCCAACGCGAGCGCCGGCGCGAAGCCGAACGGGGCGTCGAAGCGGCGCTGGACGGCGATCCAGGCCAGGCCGAGCACGAGGCCGCCGAGGGCGGCGCACAGGAGCGTCTGCACGACGCCGACCGGACCGACGAAGGCGCCGATCATCGCGAGCAGCTTCACGTCGCCGAAGCCGAGGCCGGGGAACCACACCCAGTAGTCGAGGCTCGCGGGGCGCGGGAGCGCCTCGCCGTCGCCGGGCCAGTGCTCGAAGCGCCTGCCGAGCGCGACCGAGACGCGCGCGTGGGCGAAGCCGACGGACCAGAGGATGCCGCCGCCGAGGAGCGCGCCGAGCGCGCTGCGCGCGGCCGCGGCGCGCACGTCGTCGCCCGCGAGCGCAGCCAGCGCCGGCACGGCGACGAGGCCGACGACGAGGCCGCCGAGCGAGATCTCGTCGGGGATGATCTGGTGCTCGAAGTCGATGACCGCCGCCGCGACGAGCGCCGCGGCGAAGCCCATCCAGAGCGGCGTCTCGAGGGTCGGGCCGTAGCGCAGCGCGATCGCGACGAACAGGACGCCGACCCCGAGCTCGAGCGCCGGGTAGCGCCAGCCGATGGCGACGCCGCAGTGGCGGCAGCGGCCGCGCAGGAGGAGCCACGAGAGGACGGGCACGTTGTCGTAGGGGGCGATCGGCGTCTGGCAGCGCGGACAGCGCGACCCGGGCCACGCGATCGACTCGTCGCGCGGCAGGCGGTGGACGACGACGTTCAGGAACGAGCCGACCACGAGGCCGAACGCGAGCGCGAAGCCCGCGAGCAGACCCGTGCCGAGCGGCGGGGACGCGTCCATGGCTGCGAGGCTACCCCCGGGCGCTCCTGCGAGCACGATGTCATGAGTCGTCGCGAAGGCCAGCTCGTTCAGATCGAATAGCCGACCGAGCCGGCTGCGCCGGCTCCCGTCGGCTAGCGGAAATCGCGCCGCTCGAACACCACCGCTGCGAGCAGGAGGAGCGCCGCGCAGTAGCACGCGCCGTAGAGGAGCGGCTGCCACACGGCCGCCGCGGCGACCGGCAGGCCGTGGACGGCCTCGATCGTGAGGTTGAACGCCTCGAGGTCGGGGAGCATCCGGTGGAGCAGCGCCGTCGCGCGGGCGACGTCGGCCGAGCCCGACTGCGCCCCGAGCTCGCGCAGGTCGCGCGTCAGGTGACCCACGAGGTAGAAGCCGGCCCCGAAGAGCGACGCGAGCATCGGCGTCGTGAACGAGGAGAACAGCGTCGCGACCGCGACGAGGACCGCGAGCTCGCCGCCCGCGAGCAGGATCGCCTTCCCGTGTCCCGCGGTCACCGGA
>DATAGA010000141.1:0-5365 GCA_036257215.1 Myxococcota bacterium | reverse complement strand
GGGACAGCACGGCGCGCCGCGAGACGCCGGGCTCCGCCGCCGGCCGCGCGGCCGCGGTGGGCGCCCGCAGCGCCTCCCCGATCGCCACGCCGATCACGACCAGCGCCCCGCCGGCGATCTCGGTCGCATCGAGCCGCTCGCGCCCGAGGCCCACCGAGACCAACGCCGCGAACACGGGCTCGAGGGCGAAGATCAGCGCCGCCCGGGCCGCGGGCACCGAGCGCTGCGCCGCCGTCTGCACCAGGTACGCGAGCGTCGTGCAGCCGAGCGCGAGGTACGCGAGCTCGGCCCAGGCGCGCGCCCCGAGCGCGAGCCGCGGCGTCTCGAGCGCCACGCTGCCGATGCCCGCGAGGATCGTCACGGTCACGAGCTGCGTCGCGGTGAGCGCGTCGACCCGAAAGCGCGCGGCAACGCGCCCCAGGCCGAGCACGTGGAGCGCGAAGCCGAGCGCGCAGAGGATCGTGAGCACGTCGCCGCGGCGGACCTCGGGGGTCCCTTCCGGGCCGAGCAGGAGCGCGAGACCCGCCGTCGCGACGACGGCGCCCGCCGCGACCGGCGCGCCGACCCGCTCGCGCAGGAAGAGCGCCCCGAGGACGGGGACGAACAGCACGTAGGAGGCGGTGAGGAACGCCGAGCGCGCGGGGGTCGTGTAGGCGAGGCCCACCGTCTGGAACGCGAAGCCGGCGTACAGGAAGGCCCCGAGCAGCGCCCCGGCGCCCCACGTCGCCGCGTCGGCGCGCAGGAGCGCGCGCGCGCGCAGCGCCGCGAAGGCCGCGAGCGCGAGGGCGAAGCGCAGCGCGAGCAGCGAGTGCGGCGGCACCTGCTCGAGCAGCGAGGCGGTGACCGAGAAGGAGGCACCCCAGAGCGCAGCGATGCCGATCAGCGCGAGGTCGGCGCCCGTCACCCGGGGAGACTATCGCGACCGGTCGGCTATGGTGGCGGTCCCGCTGCGCCCTCCGGGTCGATCCATGAACCGATTCCAACGCGACACCGCGGTCGAGCCGCTCGGCGGCGGCCGCTTCTCGGCCCGCATCGATCCGGGCTGGTGGATCGTGCGGGGTCCGAACGGCGGCTACGTCGCCGCGATCCTGCTGCGCGCGCTGCGCGCCGCCGTCGCCGATCCCGCCCGTCTCCCGCGCTCGTTCACCGTCCACTTCACGTCACCGCCGAGCGAAGGCCCGGCCGAGCTGGCGACGACGCTCGAGCGCGTCGGCCGGACGGTCACGACGGCGACGGCGCGCCTCGAGCAGGGCGGCAAGCTGCGCGCGCTCGCCCTCGCGGCGTTCGGGACGCCGCGGCACGGTCCCGACTTCGCGCACCTCGTGCGCCCCGAGGTGACGCCGCCCGAGCGCGCGACACCGCTCGCATCCAACGTCCCGATCCCCATGCGCGAGCGCTACGAGTGCCGCGCGGTGTTCGCGGCGCCGGGCGCGTCCGCCCCCGAGGCCGTGACCGGCGGCTGGATCCGCCTGCGCGAGGGTCCGCGCGTTGTCGAGCCCGAGCTCCTCGCCGCCTACACCGATTCGTGGCCCCCGTCCATTTTCTCGCAGGTGCCGCCGGGCACGCTCTCTTCCGGCGTCCCGACCGTGGACCTCACCGTGCACTTCCGCGCGCCCTGGCCCGCCGCCGAGGATGCGGACGACTTCGCGCTGATCGTGTTCCGCTCGCGCCTCGCGCGCGACGGGTTCGTCGAGGAGGACGGCGAGGTGTGGACCCGCGGCGGCCTCCTCCTCGCGCAGTCGCGCCAGCTGGCGCTCGTCGGCTGAGCGCACCGGCTGGCGCCCGCGCCGCGGCCGCACTACGCTCGGCCCCGATGACGTCGCGGCCGTTCGCGCCCTTCTTCTTCGGTCCCTGGTACCCGCCGGGGCGGAGGGAGTGCGTGTAGCCGCGCGAAAAGCGCCTGCTCCCGAAGCCCCGAGAGGACGATACCTCTCGGGGCTTCGTCGTTTTGGCGCCGGAGAACCGCCGTGGAAGAACCGCTCGAGAACCGAAACCTCGTCTCGCTCGCGCCGCTCGAGCCACCGCGCGCGCTGAAGGCGAGGACCGCCGCAACGCCGCGCGCGGCGACCACGGTCCGGCGCGCCCGCGCCGCGATCCGCGACCTGCTGCACGGGCGCGACCGCCGGCGTCTGCTCGCCGTCGTCGGCCCTTGCTCCATCCACGACGAGGACGCCGCGCTCGCCTACGCGGAGCGGCTCGCGCCCGTCGCGCGGGCGAGCGCCGACGCCCTCGTCGTCGTGATGCGGACGTACTTCGAGAAGCCGCGCACGACCGTCGGCTGGAAGGGGCTCGTGAACGACCCGCACCTCGACGGCAGCTGCGACATCGGCCACGGGCTCGCGCTGGCGCGCCGGATCCTGCTCGCGGTGAACGAGCGCGACCTGCCGTGCGCGACGGAGGTGCTCGACCCCGTGACGCCGCAGTACCTGGCCGACCTCGTCGCGTGGGCCGCGATCGGCGCGCGCACGACCGAGAGCCAGACGCACCGCGAGATGGCGAGCGGTCTCTCGATGCCCGTCGGGTTCAAGAACGGGACCGACGGCGGGCTCGCCGGCGCGGCCAACGCGCTGGTCTCCGCGGGACACGCGCACGGCTTTCTCGGGATCGACGACGCCGGTGCCACCGCCGTCGTGAAGACGCGCGGCAACCCCGATCGGCACCTCGTGCTGCGCGGAGGGAGCGGCGGTCCGAACTTCGACCCGGCGACCGTGGCGGAGGCGGCGCGCCTCGCGGGGGAGCAGGGCATCGCGCGCGGCGTGCTCGTCGACTGCTCGCACGACAACTCCGGGAAGGACCCGTCGCGCCAGGGCGCGGTGTGCCGGGCCGTGGCGTCGCAGGCGGCGGCGGGACAGCCCGCGCTCCTCGGCGTGATGCTGGAGAGCCATCTCCTGCCCGGCCGGCAGGACTGGATGCCCGGCGCTGCCCTCGTCCCCGGGCGCTCCATCACCGACGCGTGTCTCGGCTTCGAGGAGACCGAGGCGATCCTCGCGGAGCTGGCCGACTCGGTGCGCCGGCGCGCGGCGGCGTAGCGAGCGGAACACGAGCCACGCAGGCGGGCGGCAGCTCCGCCTCAACCGGGGGGCCGCGGCAGCCGAAGAGGGGCCGTGCCGGTGCGCCCCGCCGCCCGCTTGCGCCCGAGCGCCGCGCCTCGACGACGCGGGCGTGGCCGCGGACCCACACTCGCGGCCGTTGCGCTCGCCCTCGCGCTCGCCGTCGGAGCGGGCGCCGCGCCCCGTGCGGAGAACCCGAGCCAGGGCGAGGCCGAGATCCGGCGGCTGCAGGCGGCGCTCGCCGAGCGTCCCGGGGACGCGGCGCTGCGGCGCCAGCTCGGGGACGCCCTCTTCCGCGACGGGCGCGCGTTCGAGAGCCTCGAGGTGCTCAATCCCGGGCGCGCACCCGACGCCTCGTTCGTGAAGGAGCTGCGCCAGGCGGCCGAGCTCTACCGCCGCAGCGGCCGCACCGACGCGGCGCGCGCAGCGCTCGAGCGCGCGCTCGAGATCGCGCCCGGCGACAAGTCGCTCTACGAGGCCCTCGCGGCCGTGTACGACGCGGCCGAGCGCGCGCCCGCGGGAGAAGCGCAGGCCGCGCCCTCCGATGCGCTCGGCGACGCCCGCGCGCGCGCGGCAGCGAACGAGCGCCTCGCGCCCCGTCGCGTCGGCGGCCTCGCCGCGGCGGCCGCGGGTGCGGTGCTCGCCGCGCTCGCGCTGCTGCGCGTCCTGCGCGGGCGCGGCGACCTCGCCGTGTCGATCGAGCTGCCGTCCGATCGCCGCGGCGCGTTCAGCGTGCGCGTCGCGCGCAAGCGCCCGCGCCGGCGCGCCACGGTGGGCGACGAGGCCGCGGCCCTCGCGGAGCGCGCCTCCAGCCGCCTCGAGCACAACATGGTGTCGCGCGACACGCAGTTCCACGGCCTCAAGACGGGGTCGTGGTGGGTGGTGGTCGAGGGCGTCGTCGAGAGCGGCGGCGCCCCGCGCGTCCGCACCGCAGTGTTCGAGGAGCGGGAGATCCGGGTCGAGCGCGGCCGCGCGCTGCGGATCGACTTCGACCTGCGCCCGCGCGAGTGCCCCGTCGAGCTGCGCATCGTCCAGGGCGGCGGACCCGCGCCGCGGGCGCGGCTCGCGCTCGCGGGCGACCTCCACTCGCTGCGCTACGCGCCGCAGGGGAGCGCGCGGCTCTCGCTGCCCGCCGGCGTGCACCGCGTGGTCGTCGGCGGCACCGACCGCGTCGCCGAGCGCGAGATCCGGATCGACGAGCTCGCGCCGAAGACGGTCGTGATCGACCTCGCCGACGGAGGCGTCGACCTCGTGTTCGCGGGCTGCGAGGCGGCCGTCGAGCCGTACCTCCAGGGCGACCTGTCCATCGCCGCGGCCGCGCTCGAGCGCGGCCAGCAGCCCCGGCTCGCGCACCTCCTGCGCGCGCGCTTCCACCGCGCGCGCGGCGAGCTCGAGCGCGCCGCCGCCGCGTACGAGGCCGCCGAGCGTCCCCTCGAGGCCGCCGAGGCGTGGTCCGAGGCCGCGTCGTTCGAGCGCGCGGCGGCGCTCTTCCAGCAGGGCGGCGACCCGGGGCGAGCGGCCGAGTTGTACGAGGCGGCCGGCGACCTCCTGCGCGCGGGGCGCGCGTTCGAGAACGCGGACGACCTCGAGAGCGCGGCGCGCTGCTACCGCGAGGCTCAGGCCGTCCCGAAGCTGATCGAGGTGCTCGAGAAGCGGGGCGAGTGCTACGAGGCGGCACAGCTCGCCTTCGAGCGCGGCGAGGTCTCGCGCGCGATCCGGAACTTCCAACAGGTCGAGGCGCGCCACGAGCGCTACCCCGAGGTGTGTCGGTTCCTCGCCGAGCGCTTCAGCGAGCAGGGCAAGCTCGAGCTCGCCGTGCAGAAGGCGGACGAGGCCATCACGTGGAGCGGCGCCAGCGCCGCGTCGGCCGACACACTCGCCTGGTACGGCGACCTGCTCGAGCGCGCCGGCCGCACGCAGCGGGCGCTCGAGGCGTACCGCGAGCTGCGGACGCGGGCGCCGGAGCGCGCGGGCGTCGGCGACCGGATCGAGGCGCTCGAGCAGCGGCTCTCCGCCGAGCGAGGTGCGGCCCGCGCCGGGGGCAGCGAGCGCTACGAGATCCTCGGCGAGCTCGGGCGCGGCGGCATGGGGGTCGTCTACAAGGCCCGCGACAAGCGGCTCGGCCGGGTGGTGGCGCTCAAGCGCCTGCCCGATCCGGTCAAGGACAACCCGCGTGCAGTGGAGCTCTTCCTGCGCGAGGCGCGCAGCGCCGCGGCGCTGAACCACCCGAACATCGTCACCGTGCACGACGTCGACCAGGACGAGACCGGGTTCTTCCTCACGATGGAGCTGCTCGAGGGGCAGACGCTCTCCGA
>DATAGA010000129.1:0-1895 GCA_036257215.1 Myxococcota bacterium | reverse complement strand
GCCGGCGACGGCGAGGCGGCCCGCGTCGAGCCCCTTGGCTCGCCCCTCGGCGACGATCCAGCGGGCGGTGGCGTACGCCTGTTCGATCGCGACGGGATGGCGCGCTTCGGGCGAGCGGTCGTACTCGACGAACACGACGGCCGCCTCCGCGCCGACCGCGAGCTCGCGGACGAGTCGATCGTGGGTCGCAGCGTTGCCGAGCACCCATCCGCCGCCGTGGACGTAGAGGATCGCCGGCAGGGCGGCGGGTGCCGCGACGGGCTTGACGATGCGGACCCGCACGTCGCCGACCTCCGCACGGACGGTGATCCACTCCTCCGCGACGTCGGGCTTGTCGATGGGTGCGGCCTGCAAGTCGTCGAGGACCTTGCGCGCGCCCGCAGCGCCGAGCTCGTAGAGGAAGGGAGGCTTGGAAGTGGCGTCGGCGATCTGCTGGGCTGCAGGCTCGAGGATGCGTCGGGTCATGGTTCTCCTCCTTTCGCCAAGCGGGTTCGATGGTCGCACGTTCGTCGAGCCGCCCCCGGGGAGGCTCCGCGGCATCGTCCCCGTCGTGGCCTTCGAGCTGCGCGCCGGCCGTGCGACCCTCTCGCGTTTTCTGGCAAACGTCTTGCGCCCCGATGGTACAAGTCGAAGTGCGAGGAGGGAGGCCGGGTGCTGTTCCGGGATCGCCACGACGCCGGTCGGCGGCTCGCCACGCGGCTCGCCCGCTACGCGGGACGGCCGGACGTGATCGTGCTCGGGCTGCCGCGGGGCGGGGTTCCGGTGGCGGCCGAGGTCGCGCGCGCGCTCGGAGCGCCGCTCGACGTGCTGGTCGTGCGCAAGCTCGGGGTGCCCGGCCACGAGGAGCTCGCCATGGGCGCGCTCGCCCCGGACGGCCGCATCGTCCTCGAAGAGGGCGTCGTGCGGATGCTCGGGCTCGACGGTCGGACGATCCAGGAGGTCGCGGCGGCCGAGGCGCGCGAGCTGGCGCGGCGCGAGCGCGCCTACCGCGGCGCGCGCCCTGCGCTCGACCTGCGCGGCCGCACCGCGATCCTCGTCGACGACGGGCTCGCGACGGGCTCCTCGATGCGCGCCGCCGCAGCGGCGGCGCGCGCGCTCGGAGCACAGCACGTCGTCGTCGCGGTGCCGGTGGCTCCGCCCGACGGCGTCGACCCGGCGCGGCTCGGCGCGGACGAGATCGAGGTCGTCGCGACCCCGCCGCAGTTCGACGGCGTCGGGCGCTGGTACGACGACTTCACGCAGACCTCCGACGATGAGGTGCGCGCGCTGCTCGCCAGCCTGAACGCGGCGGGAGCCGAGAGCGCGCGCTGAGCGAGTGCCGCGGGCCGGCCGAGCGCGGCGGGCGCGAGAGCAGCCGCGGGGTCAGCGCTCGCGCGCGGCGACCGCGAACGCGCGCTCGCCGTGGAAGCGCACCGGGCCGCCGCGGAAGCGCACCTCGATCGCGTAGACGCCGGTCTTCGCGCTCTCCGGGATCTCGATGGTCGCGTCCACGATCCAGCGGCCCGGCTTGAGCTCGTAGCGGGGCTGGTGATCGCGCAGCAGCGTGCGCCCCGCGTGGAGGACGCGCGTCTCGAGCGCGCCGCGCACGACCTCCGTCGAACCGGCCGGGCAGAGCGCGTAGACGAGGCGGTGGTTGACCGCGCCGCCGGCCCGCACGCGGTCGGGCTTGATCTCGACGCGCTCGAGCCGCACGAAGGGCTTGCGCACGCGCGCGCAGCCGTACTCGTCCGCCACGTCCTCGGGCAGAGCGGCCAGCTTCTCGCCCGGCGGGCGCAGCGCGCGCTGGGCCTGGCCGCCGAGCGTGCGCACGCTCTGGCAGCCGAGCGCGGCCGCAACGACGAGGAGCAGCGCAGTCGCTAGTCGCGCCGGATGACCCATGCGTCCTCACTGCGCGC
>DATAGA010000127.1:0-3669 GCA_036257215.1 Myxococcota bacterium | reverse complement strand
CGCCGCGGGGTCGCGCGGGTCGCCGCCGTACGCGACGCTCGCTTCGAGTCCCCCGAGGAACGCGTCGTAGGACCGCACCACGGCGTCGAGCGCCTCGAAGTGCGGCAGCGCGCCCGTCGCGAAGCTCGCGACCGTCCAGCCGGGGCGCCCGCGGATGCGCGCCGCCTCCCGCGCGGCGGCCGGATGCCCGCGGACGCCGTGCGCCAGCCATACCGGCAGCTCGAGCGAGTGATACACGCGCTGAGCGTCGCGGCTCTTGAGGAAGCCGGACGCGAGCGCCCAAGCCGCGTGCTCCGCGCCGGGCTGGTGCGCCGTCTCGTACGCGTAGGCCAGGAGCCCTTCGTCGACGGCGCGCCAGCCGTAGACCCGCCCGAGCGCGAGGCGAAGCCCCCGGCGCGACGTGAGCGCCGCGAAGAGCGGCCGGCTCCACAGCCGCGCGCAGAGGACTCCACGCACGAGCGGCCGGCCCGCAGCGACGCCGCCCTCCACGGCGGCGGACCCGCGGCGGCCCAGGCCCGTGGGACTCACGAGGCCGACGCTGCGGAACGCCGCGGGATCCTCGGAAGCGGCGCGGGCGAGGAACTCGCAGGCGAGCGCGAGCGCGATCGCGTCGGGCGACACCCCACCGTGGCGGTGCCGCACCCGCGCGGCCGCGGCCCGGACGGCGTCCGTCATGAGGCGCGGCGAGTAGAGGCGCAGCCCGCGCTCGGAGAAGCCGAAGCCAGGAAGGTCCAGCGCGTAGACGGGGCGGCGCGCGCGGTAGTGCTCGTAGAGCGGGCGGACGTCGTACGCCGAGGCACCGGCATGCACGGCGTGGACGAGGAGGAGCGGGACGCCGCCACGCTCGAGCCCGTCCGCGTAGCAGCTCACGCGACCGGCGGCGGAGACGAACTCGGAACGCTCGCCCGGGAGCGCGGGACGCAGCCTTGCCGGCCGCCGGAGGCGGCCGCGGCCGGGGTCGTTCCTTCGCGCTGCGCCCGTCACGCGAACTCCGCTCGCGGAAGAAGCGAGTGAGCAAGATCCGTACCTCGCGCCCGCTGGCGTCGGCGCGCGGCAGCGCGAGGACCGCTCGGATCCTCTGTAGAGTGCAGACTCTGCACCCGCCGGCGCGCTTCGGTGCCGGGGGTTGCCGAGCCGGATCGGGACCGCACGAGCATCGGGCGTCGGCACTGCGCTTGCAGAACCGCGCGGCATGGGGCTCGAAGCGCCGCTTGCGATCCTCCTGGTCGCGCTCGTCGTCGGCCTCGGCGTCGCGCTCCGTTGGCACCGCCGGCGCCGCGACGAGTGGCGGGAAGAGCCCGCGACGGAACCGTCGACGCCCGCCGAGCGGCCCGGCCCCGGCGCGGGCACGCCGGGCGTCTAGGGCGCCGCGGCGCCGAGCTGGTTGAACCGGCGCGCGGCTCGCTCGTCGAGCGCGGTGAGGACCGAGGGCGACCAGCGCGACTCGCTTTCGTGCCCCTTGCGCGCGTGCGGGCCGATCCCGCCCGGGGCAGGCAGCAGCGCGTGCGTCCCCGCGAGCACGCCGAGGGTGAGCCCCGGCGCCAGCGCGTGGAGTGCTGCGGGAAGCTGCATGTAGACGGGCAGGACGAGCCGCGCGCGACCGCGCTCGCCTGCGCGCACGATCCGCGCCGCGGCGCGTTCGGCGCCGATCGTTACCCCCGGCGTGGCGTCGGCGACGCTGAACCAGGCGTACTCCTCGCGGTGCCGGCCCTTGAACGACGCGTGGCGCGGGCTTCCGGTGCGCATCAGCGCCGGGCAGATCGTGGTCACGCGAATGCCCTCGATCGCGAGCTCGGCGCGAAGCCCCTCCGACCAGCCGGTGAGCGCGAACTTGCTGGCGGTGTAGGGCAGCATGTGGGGCACCGGCACGAGCCCGGCGATCGACGCCACGTTGACCACGCGCCCTCGCCGGCGCCCGCGCATCTGGGGCAGCACCGCGCGGGTGACGTGCAACGCGCCGAAGAAGTTGACGCGCATCGCCTCCTCGTAGTCGCCGAAGGTCATGTGGACGTCGGGACCGACGCCGATGATGCCGGCGTTGTTGACGAGCGTATCGATGCCTCCGAGCGCGCGGCTCGCCGCCTCGACCAGCTCGTCCACCTCGCTTCGCGACGAAACGTCGCACTTCGTCGCGAAAACGGGCGGACCGACCGCGTCGAGCTGCGCCTTCGCGCGGCGCAGAGTCTCGGCGTCGCGTCCGCAGATCGCGACGCGCGCGCCTCGCCGCTGGTACTCGCGCGCGAGCAGGAACCCGAGCCCCCGCGAGCCGCCCGTCACGAGCGCGCTCCGCGTGGGAGGATCGCGCCGTGCGGCGAGGGCGCCGAGCGCCACGCCGAGCAGCGCGGAGCCCGCGAACCACCCCAGCCCCGGCGCGTGCGTCGTCGGAGACCGCATGTGGGCCGGCGAAGCAAGAACCACGCCAGCGCCGGGCTCGGGCCGGCACCGTCGTACGGACGAAGGCCGGCTCCGGCGACGCCGCCGGCTAGTCCCCTACGCCGCCCAGGGCCCCGAGCGCGCTCGCCACGACGGCCCGCAGCTCCGCCGTCTCGACAGGCTTGGGCACGTGGTGGAGGAAGCCGGCCGCGAGCGCGCGCACGCGCTCGTCGGCGGACGAGTGCGCGGTGAGCGCGATCGCCGGCCCCTCGAAGCCGGCCTCCCGCGCGCGCCGGAGCATCGCGTAGCCGTCGCCGCCCGGCATCTCGACGTCGACGAGCAATACGTCGGCCGCGAAGGAGCGCAGCTGCGCGAGGGCTTCGTCCACCGAGCTCGCCAAGCGCACGTCCGCGCCGACGCGGCTCAGCACCTCGCGCACGAGCTCGCGCGCGTCGGCCTCGTCGTCGACGGCGAGGACTCGCACGCCCGCGAGCCACGGCGACCCCGCGATCGGGACTGGCTCGGCGGGCGGACGGGCGTCGTCCTTCGCGAGCGGGAGGGTCACGCTGAACGTCGCGCCGCGGCCCGGGCCGTCGCTCGCCGCCGACACGCTCCCGCCGTGCATCTCGACGAGGTACCGCACGATCGTGAGGCCGAGGCCGAGCCCGCCGAACCGCCGGGTGCTGCCGCCCTCCTGCTGGCGGAAGCGGTCGAACACGTGGGGCAGGAAGTCGCGCGTGATGCCGGCGCCGTCGTCGCGGACCGTGACGGTACAGCGGGGACCAGTGCGGTCCATCGTGACCTCGATCCGGCCGCCCGTGTCCGTGAACTTGACGGCGTTCGACACGAGGTTCCAGATCACCTGCTGCAGGCGGTGCGCGTCGCCGAGCACGGTGCCGCAGCCCCCGCTCAGCTCGAGGCGCAGGCTCTTTGCGTCGATCATCGGACGCAGCGTGTCGACCGCCGCCTCCACCACCTGCCGCAGGTCGACGGGCGCGAACTCGAAGCTGAGCCTGCCCGACACGATGCGGGACACGTCGAGCATGTCTTCGACGAGCTGCGCCTGGCGGCGCGCGTTGCGGTCGATGACCTCGAGTCCTCGCGCGACCTCCGGCGAGAGCCGCTCGGTGCGCACCACCTGGGCCCAGCCGAGGATGGCGTGGAGCGGGGTGCGCAGCTCGTGAGAGAGCACGGCGAGGAAGTCGTCCTTCGCCCGGTTCGCGGCCTGGGCCTCGGTCCGCAGCGCCCGCTCGCTCTCCAGCAGCGCGGCGCGCTGCTTCTCCGCCTCGTAGCGCT
>DATAGA010000078.1:0-8683 GCA_036257215.1 Myxococcota bacterium | reverse complement strand
CCGCCGAGCCGTCCGATCCCATCCTTCCCGAGCAGCTCCGCTTCGACGAGATGTCGCGCGCGTCGGCCAATCCCGAGGAGCCCGAGCGGCCGCCGCTGCGCGCGCCGTGGGGTCGGAACGCCGGGACGGCCGAGGAGGCCGCCGCGCAAGCGCAGGCGGCCGGTGCGCAGGGGCGCGACGAGTCGGGCGACGACGCACGCGCGGAGCGCCGTCGTCCGGCCTGGCTCACACAGCCGCCGCTCCCGTCGGACGATCGCAGCCGCCTGCCGCAGCCCCGCCCCCCTGCACCCGAGCCTCCGCCGCGGCCCGCGCCCGCCGCGACGCCGGGCAGTGCGGGTGCGACCCGCGCGGGCGGCGCCACGACGGCACCTGGCGCTCCGCGCGTCGAGCCGCCGCCTGCGCGACCGCCCGCCTCCGGGCCGGCTGCGAACGAGCGCGCGCGGTCCGAGGCGGAGCCCCGGCCGGGCCCCGTCGCGGCGCCGGTCGGCACCGACGCGGCCACGCGGCCCGCCGCGCCCGCCGTCCTCGCCGCGGAAAGCGGCGCGAACGGCGCGGCGCCGGCCGCGGCGAGCCCGGGGCTCGCGCCCCTCGCGCTCTCGCTCGCGCACGAGCTGCGCAACCGGCTCGTCGCGATCCGCACGTTCGCGGCGCTGCTGCCCGAGCGCGCGGAGGACCGCGGCTTCCGCGACGAGTTCTCCCAGGTCGTCGGCGCCGACGTGCGGCGCATGGAGCGCGCGCTCGAGCGCCTCGCGAGCTTCGCCGCGCTGCCCGGGCCCGCGGCGCGCGAGCCGGTCGACGTCGCGGCGCTCCTCGACGAGGAGCTCGAGGCGCTGCGCGGCGAGATCGAGAGCCGCCGCCTGCTCGTGCTGAAGGAGCTCGACCGCGGCCAGCCGGCCGTGCTGGCCGACCGCGCCGCGCTCGCGTTCGCCTTCGAGGCGCTCCTCTTCCGCGCCTTCGAGTGGATGCCGGACCGCGGCGACCTCTACCTCGCGTCGAAGGCCGTCGCGGCGAGCCGCGACGCCGGCCCCTCGGTGCGCGTCGTCCTGCGTTTCCACCGGCCCGGCGAGCGGCGCGGAGCGGCCGGGGCCTCGGCCCCGCGCGACCGCGAGCTCGCGCTCGAGCTCGTGCTCGCCGAGCTCGCGCTGCGGCCGCACGGCGGGCGCCTGCGCGTGGACGCGACGGACGCCGAGGAGATGATGATCGTGGTGGACCTGCCCGGGGCCTAGCGGACGCGCCCCGGCCGCGCATCCGGCGGTCGCCATCCCACGGCGCCCCGGCGCTAGCGGCCGACGCGGCCGGACGCGCGGCCCGCCACCGCTATCTTCGGCGCGTGCCGCGGGTGCTCGTCGTAGACGACGAAAACGGGGTGCGCGAGTCGCTCCGCATGCTCCTGCACGGCGAGTGCGAGGTCGCCACCGCGGAGAGCGCGGACCAGGCGCTGCAGCGGATCGCCGAGGCGCCGCCCGACCTGATCCTCCTCGACCTCGTGATGCCGGGGCGCAGCGGACTCGAGCTGCTCGAGGAGCTCCGCCAGCTCGACGCGCCGCCGCCCGTCGTCGTGTTGACGGCGACCAAGACCGTGACGACCGCCGTCGAGGCGATGAAGCTCGGCGCCTCGGACTACGTGACCAAGCCCTTCGAGGTGGACGCGCTGCGCATCAAGGTGCGCAACCTGCTCCAGCACCGCGCGCTCGAGGCCGAGGTCGAGGAGCTCAAGGACGAGCTCGAGGGTCGCAGCCGGCTCGGGCGCCTGCTCGGCCGCAGCGCCGCGATGCGGGGGGTCTACCGGACGATCGAGCGCATCGCGCCCTCGCACGTGAGCGTGCTCATCACGGGCGAGAGCGGGACGGGCAAGGAGCTCGTGGCCCGCGCGATCCACGAGCTCGGGGCGCGGGCGAGCGGGCCTTTCGTCGCGATCAACTGCGCCGCGATCCCCGTGTCGCTCATGGAGAGCGAGCTGTTCGGGCACGAGCGCGGGGCCTTCACCGACGCTTCCGAGCGGCGGATCGGCCGCTTCGAGCAGGCCCGCGGCGGCACGCTCTTCCTCGACGAGATCGGCGAGCTTCCGACCTCGGTCCAGGCCAAGCTGCTGCGCGCGCTGCAGGAGCGCACGATCGAGCGCGTCGGCGGCCGCGAGCCGATCGCGGTGGACGCGCGCTTCCTCGCGGCGACCAACCGCGACCTCGGGCGCGACGTGGGGGAGGGCCGCTTCCGCGCGGACCTCTACTACCGCATCCACGTCGTCTCGATCGCGCTGCCCGCGCTGCGCGAGCGGCGCGAGGACGTGCCGCTCCTCGCCGCCGCCTTCCTCGAGCGCGCCGCGAAGCAGGCCGGGCGCGCTCCGCTCGAGCTCGCGCGCGGCGCGGAGACGGCGCTCCAGCGCTACGCGTGGCCGGGCAACGTGCGCGAGCTCGAGAACGCGATCGAGCACGCGGTCGCCCTCTCCGAGGGGAAGCTGATCGAGGAGCGCGACCTGCCCGACGCCGTCGTCTCGGGCAGCCGGACCGAGACGCTCGGCGAGGCCGTGCGCAGCGGCCAGCTCGGGCTCGAGGAGGCGGTGGCGAGCTTCGAGCAGGGCCTGATCCTCGAGGCGCTCGAGCGCTGCGACTGGAACCAGACCCGCGCCGCGGAGCAGCTCGGCATCACGCGCCGCGTGCTCAAGCTCAAGATGGACCGCTACGGGCTGCGGGAACGCTAGCCGGCCAAGCCGGTCGCCCGGCGCCGGCGGCTACTCGCGGACCCAGCCGGGCAGGCAGCCCGCGCGGCGGCACTCGTCGTCGAGGCCGCCGGCGAGATAGGCGCGCAGCTCGCGCAGTCGCGCGCTCGCGCGCTCGTACGCGTCGCGGGCGTCGGAGCAGTCGTAACGGTCGCGCAGGCCGACCTCGTCCTCGACCACGAGCTCGCCGCCGCGGTTGCACCAGCTCACGATCTCGCGCAGCTCGCTCTCGCCGCGCTCGAGCCCGCGCAGCTCCTCTTGCGCCTGCGTGCGCTTGCGGCGCCACATCGCGGCCTGGGCGTCCTCCGAGTCGGTCGCGAGGGCGGCCGGCGGCGCGCCGCGATCCGCGCGGCCGGGGCCGTCGGCGGCGAGGGCGGGGTCCCCCGACCAGCCGGGGATCGTCGGCGCGCGCTGCACCTCTCGGCGCGGCTCGTGTGGCTTCGCGCCGGGACACGCCGACGCGTCGCTCGTGAAGATCGGCTCGCCGCCGGGGCCGGTGCAGCGGTACATCTCGCCGCGCGCCTGCGCGCCGAGGAGCAGCGCGGCGGCGAGGGCGCCTCCGAGAGCCGCGGCGGTGGTCCCCACGCGCGGCAGCCGTGCGCCGAGCAGTAGCGCGCTGGCGAGGATGTGCCCGAGAGCCGCGGGGCTCCTCACTCGCGCCAGCTCCGCGGCACGCCCGCCGCGTTCGCCTCGCGCTCGAGCGCGTCGAAGCTGCCTCGCACGGTCTCGAGGTTGCGTTCGAGCTCGGCGCGCCGTCCGGCGCCTTCGCCCTCGAGGTAGCGCTCGAGGCGGGCGACCTCGCTGCGCGCGCTGCGGAAGCGCTCGCGCCACTGCGGCTCCGAGAGGCCGCCGCGCACGCCGTCGTTCGGGCGCAGCGTGATGACTTCGGCGGCCGCGTCCACCTCGTACACGAAGTTGTTGAAGAAGCTTCCGCCGAGGAGCCCGACCTCCATCGAGCTGTTCACCAGGGCGGCGACGCGCTCGACGCGCGCCGGGCCCACCTGGACGGAGTCGAGCTCGATCAGCGGCTCCGCCACGAGGCCGCCGGCGGTCTGCACCGGCAGCCGCGGCGTGTCGGCGTCGATCCGCAGGCCGAGCTCGCGCGCGACGGCGTCGGGGATCGAGATGCCGCTCGCCCCGGTGTCCACCAGGAAGGGCGCGCGCACCATGTCGTTGAGCGTCACGTCGACGACCATGAGCGTCCCGCGCCGGGTGAAGGGGATGCGCAGGGAAGCGCCGCGCGGCGAGAACGCCGTCCGGCTCCCGAAGAGGCGGGGCAGCGGGTCGTCGTCCGGCAGCGGTTCCGCCCCCGCGTCGCGGCGATAGGTCTGCAGCCGGCTGGGCCCGCGCTCGCGGGCGCGCTCGAGCGCTGCGGCGCGCTCTGCCTCGGGCACGCGCTCGAGGTCCTCGGTGAAGTGGGGTTGGCCACGGGCGTCGGTCCACTCGTACACGTCGGCCCGCGCCGGGGCGGCGGCGAGGGCGAGCGCGAGCGCCGCGCAGGCCAGACGGATGCGCATCGGTCCCGTCATCGGCCCCGCGTCGCCCTGCCTTGACGGAACGGCACCGGTCGCCGCGTTCCGTTCGGAACGCCGGTTGAAACCCGAGTTGGGGCGCTGACTTAGCCGAACTCGGCCGGCGGGGCCGTTCGCACTGGAACGCCGGTTGGGCCCGAAACGCGGTCGAAACACGAATGCGCAGATCGGCGTTTTCCGTTGCGGGGCCTGGGAGTTTCGCCCGTCCGACGCGCGCTGGAGCGGACTTGGCACGGGCCTTGAACAAAGGCGAGGCGTGACCCGCATCACCAACGAGACCGCCGAGAGCCGCCGCGCGCGCATCCTCGTCGTCGACGACGAGTTCGGCCCGCGCGAGTCGCTGCGCATGATCCTGCGCCCGGCCTACGAGGTCCTCACCGCCGCGGACGGCAGCGAGGCGCTCGAGATCCTGCGCACGAACCCCATCGACCTCGTGACGCTCGACCTGAACATGCCGGGCCTCCAGGGCGAGGAGCTGATGCGCGTCATCCGGCGCGAGTTCCAGGCGGTCGAGGTCATCGTCATCACCGGCTACGGCAGCGTCGAGAGCGCCGTCGAAGGCCTGCGCTACGGGATCTGCGACTACATCCAGAAGCCCTTCGACGTCGTGAAGGTGCTCTCGGCCGTCTCGCGCGGTCTCGGCAGCCGCCAGGGCCGCCAGCAGCTCACCGCCTTTCTCGAGCGCCTGGGCCAGCTCGTCGGCCGCGCCGAGGACGTGAGCCGGATCCTCGGCCAGATCGAGCGCAGCCCGCGCCTGCAGCGGCGCGTGGACGGCCTGCTCGAGCTGCTCGAGGACGGCCGCCCGGCCGAGGAAGGCGAGCGCGTGCGCCGCGCCACGTTCCTCGAGGTGCTGGCCGAAACGATCGAGTGTCAGCAGGACTTCATGCGCGGCCACGCGCAGCGCACGTCCTTCTACGCCGGCCTCCTCTGCGACCGGCTCTGCCTCTCGGCCCGCGACCAGGAGCACGTGCGGATGGCCGGCTTCCTGCACGACGTCGGCAAGGTGGGCGTCCCCTCGGAGCTGCTCGCGCGCTCGGGTGCGCTCGATCCGCAGGAGCGCCGGCTGATCGAGCGGCACCCCGTGATCGGCGTCGGGCTGGTGGAGCCCCTCGCGCTCGCAAGCGAGGTGATGATGGCCATCCGCCACCACCACGAGTGGTGGGACGGCCGCGGCTACCCGGACGGCCTCTTCGGCAGCCAGATCCCGCTCGCCGCGCGCATCGTGGCGATCGCCGACGCATACGACGCGATGACCTCGGACCGCCCCTACCGGAAGGCGCTGCCGCAGGCCGTCGCGCAGGACGAGCTCAAGAGCTTCGCGGGGGTCCAGTTCGACCCGGTCCTCGTGAAGGAGTTCCTGTGCATCCTGGAGACGAGCGACGTCGACCTGCAGCTACTCGCGGAGAGCGCCCTACAGGGCGAAGTCCGAGCGAGAGCGGCGGCGCGCGCGGTCTGACGCAGGGGGAGGGGGAGGCCGCGCGATGCCGACGAGTGTCGAGGCTCCGGGCTTGACGCCCAGCGTGGTCTCCCCCTACGCCCGCGCGCGACGCGAGGAGCGCGTGCCGCTCGTGCGCCACGTCGAGTACACGCCGTTCCCGCGCGTCGCTCTCCACCAGCGCGGGCGGCTCGCGTTCACCCGCGACGTGTCGGCCTCGGGCCTGTGCCTGCGCGTGGAAGCGCCCGAGCCGGTCGGCTCGCTGCTGCGCGTCGCCGTGCGGGGGGTCGACGGCCGCGCGGCGCGCATCGCCGTCGCGCGGGTCGTCTGGACGCGCCCGACGATCGACGACGCGCACTGGATGGGACTCGCGATCGTCGAGGAGTCCGCGCGCCGCGCGCTGCGCGTCGCCCCGCGGAGCGCGTCGGCGCTCCTCGCCGGACGCCGCCGCGCGTAGACCCGCCCGGCACCGTGGCCTAGATTCGGGGCCACATGTTCGGCATCGGTCTTCCCGAGCTCGTCGTCATCCTCGTGGTGGCGCTGCTCGTGTTCGGGCCCAACAAGCTCCCGGAGATCGCGCGCTCGCTCGGGCGCGGTCTCGCCGAGTTCCGCCGCGCCTCGAACGAGCTGCGCCAATCCTTCCACGAAGCGGGGGACGAGCGTCCGCGCGACCCGCCGGGCCGCACCGCCGCGGAGCGCGCGCGCGCCATCGCCGCGCGCAGCGAAGAGGCCGCGGCGGGCGCGAAGCCCGCGGCCGCGGAGGCGGCCGGGGCGGCGCCGGGCGGCTCGGCGCAGCCGACGGACGCGGCGGGCCCGGGCGGCGACCCCGCCAGCGAGAACCGCATTGGATGAGACGCGGCTTCCGCTGACCGCCCACCTCGCCGAGCTGCGCACGCGGCTCTTCTGGATCGTCGGCGCCTGGGCGCTCGCGGCGTTCGCGTCCTGGGAGTTTCGCGATCCGATCTTCGGCTACCTGCTGCGGCCCGCGACCGCGGCGCTCGGGCCGGAGGGCGCGCCGCTCCAGGCGATCGCCCCGACGGAGATCTTCTTCACGCACTTGAAGTGCGCGCTCCTCGCCGGCTTCTTCTTCACGCTCCCGATCACGTTCTGGCACGTCTGGAGCTTCGTCGCGCCCGGCCTCTACCCGAGCGAGAAGCGCATGACGCTGCCGTTCGTCGTGATCTCGACGCTGCTCTTCGTCGCCGGCGCGCTGTTCGGTCACACCTTCGTGTTCCCGCTCATCTACAAGTTCTTCGCCAGCTTCTCGAGCGACTACGTGCAGGCGGCGTGGACGATGCGCGAGGTGTTCGCGCTGAACGTGCAGCTGCTGCTCGCCTTCGGCGTCGGCTTCGAGATCCCGGTCGTCGTGTACTTCCTGGCCGCGACCGGCATGGTGGAGCCGCGCACGCTCCTGCGCGGCACGAAGTACGGCGTGCTGGTCTCGTTCGTGCTCGCCGCGGTGCTGACGCCGACGCCGGACGTCGTGACGCAGCTCCTCCTCGCCGGTCCGCTCTGCGCGCTCTACCTCGTCGGCGTCGGCGCGGGCTACCTCTTCGCGCCCCGCCGCGCGCGCGAGCCCGCGCCCGACTCGACGCTGCCGGCGCGCTGAGCCTCTCGCTCAGGGGAGGCGGAGCAGGCGCGCGAGGATCCCCGCGGCGGCGGCGCGCGGGTCGACGGCGGTGGCCACGTCCATCGGCGCGCCGATCCCGGCGCCGGGCGGTGCCTCGAACGTGCGGAGCGTGCCGCGCTCCAGCGTCGGGACGATCTGCAGCCGCTCGAAGCGGAGCGGCGTGGGGTCCACGAGCGCCTGGATCGTCAGGGGATCGTGCAGGAAGGCCGCGTTCTCGGGATCGAGGTCGCCGCCGATCTCGGTGAAGATCTTCACCTGCCAGGGCGTCCACACGCGGATCATGCGGGCCAGGGCGCGCGGCAGCGCGCCGGCCGCCTCGAGCTTCGCGAGGTCGGCGCGCGTGAGCCAGGTCTGGAGCGTCACGTCGGCGGTGACGAGGCGCGTCGCGAAGCCCGCGCCGAGGACGGCGACCGCGGCGTCCGGGTCGGAGCAGAGGTTGTAGTCGATGCCCGGCTGGCACACGTGGCGCCCGATGCGCACCTCGCGCACGTGCCCGCCCATCACGGTGAGGCCGCCGACCCGGCGCGGGAGCTCGGGGTCGAGGGCGAGGGCGCGCGCGAGGTTCGTGAGCGGCCCGATCGCGACGAGCTCGAGCCCCGGCACCTCGCGCGCGAGGCGCGCGATCGCCTGGGGTGCGGGCTCGGCGACGATCGCGGCGTCGGGGCCGTCGGGGAGGCCGTTGTCCTCGATCTCGCGCCAGACGAAGCGCTCCTTGCGCAGCACGGCCTCGTCCTCGCCGACGAAGACCGGCACGTCGGTGCGGCCGGCGAGGCCGAGGATCCGCGCCGCCGCCGCCGCGCGCCGGCGTGCGATGCGCGCGACGCAGCTGACCCCGACGAGCCGGAGCTCGGGCGACGCGAGCAGCACGCCGAGCGCCAGCGCGTCGTCCACGTCCGACCCGATGTCGGTGTCGAGCAGGACCGGCCTCACGCCGCGCCCCCGTTGTGAATGCGCCCCTGCTAGTCGCCTTGCTTGGGCGGCGGCGTGACGGTGAAGAGCGGGGCGCCGGACTCCACGGTGGCGCCCTCCTGGACGGCGATCTCGGTGACGACGCCGTCGATCGGCGAGCCGATCGGGTTCTCCATCTTCATCGCCTCGACGATGACGACGGGCTGCCCGGCGGTCACCGCCTCGCCGATCGCGACCTCGATCTTCACGATCTTCCCGGGCATGTCGGAGGTGACCTGCTCCGGGCCCGTCGCCGCCGCGGCGGTCGCCTGCGAGAGCATGCGCGAGCGCTCGTCGCTCGCCTCGAGGTGGAAGAGCCGCCCACGCACGAGCACGTCGAACTTGGGACCGCCGCGCTCCTCGACCATCGCCTCGAACTGCTGGCCGTCCTCGATGACCGAGTAGACGGTGCGGCCGCTCTT
>DATAGA010000189.1:0-4285 GCA_036257215.1 Myxococcota bacterium | reverse complement strand
GCCGCGAGCTCCACGTACCGGGCAAGCAGGAGCTCGTCATCCAGGACGACCAGGGCGGCGCGATCCCGAAGGTGGACGACGCGCCCTGGCCCGGCTTCCCGAGCGACCTCACGTCGGTCGCGCTCGTGCTCGCCACGCAGGCGCGCGGCACCGTGCTGCTGCACGAGAAGATGTTCGAGAACCGGCTCTTCTTCGTGGACCGGCTGATCTCCATGGGCGCGCGAGTCGTGCTGTGCGACCCGCACCGCGCGATCGTGACGGGCCCGAGCGAGCTCCAGGGCGAGACCCTCTCCTCGCCCGACATCCGCGCCGGCATGGCGCTCGTCGCCGCGGCGCTGTGCGCGCGCGGTCGCTCGGTGATCATGAACGCCCACCAGGTGGACCGCGGCTACGAGCGCATCGACGAGCGGCTGCGCCGGCTCGGCGCGGAGATCGTCCGGACGTGAGCGTCCCCGAGCGAGTGGTGGTCGCGGGCGGCTCCCTCGCCGGGCTGCGCACGGTGGAGGCGCTGCGCCGCAGCGGCTACGACGGCCGCGTCACCGTGCTCGCCGCGGAGCGCGAGCTGCCGTACGACCGGCCGCCGCTCTCGAAGGAGGTGCTGGCCGGCAAGTGGGACGCCGCGCGCGTCGCGCTGCGCAAGCCCGAGAGCTACGCGGAGCTCGACGTGGACTGGCGGCTCGGGACGCCCGCGACGGGACTCGACCTCGCGGGCCGCGCCGTCCTCGCCGGCGAGGAACGCGTGCCCTTCGACGCGCTCGTGATCGCGACCGGCGCAAGGCCGCGCCGCCTGCCCGGACCGGCGCCGGGCGGCGTTCACGTGCTGCGGACGCTCGACGACTGCCTCGCCATTCGCGACGCGTTCGACGGTGGCGCGCGGGTCGCCGTCGTCGGCGCGGGCTTCATCGGCGGCGAGGTCGCCGCGACCGCGCGCGCGCGCGGGCTCGAGGTGACGCTCGTCGAGGCGCTGCCGGTCCCGCTCGAGCGCCAGCTCGGTGCCGCCATGGGCCTCGAGGCCGCGGCGCTCCAGCGCGACAGCGGCGTCGACGTGCGGCTCGGGCTCGGCGTCACCGGCTTCGCGGGCGGCGAGCGCGTCGAAGGCGTGCGCCTCGCCGACGGCAGCGTCGTCCCCGCGGACGTCGTCGTGGTGGGGATCGGCGTCGTGCCCGAGGTGGCCTGGCTCGCGGGCTCCGGGCTCGCGCTCGCCGACGGCGTGCGCTGCGACGAGCGCTGCCGCGCGAGCGCGCCCGGCGTCTACGCGGCCGGCGACGTCGCGTGCTGGCTCAACCCCCGCTACGGGGTGCCGATGCGCGTCGAGCACTGGACCCACGCGACGGAGCAGGCCGACGCGGCGGCGGCGGCGATCCTCGCCGGCGAAGGTCCCTGCGAGCCGTTCGCGCCCGTGCCCTACTTCTGGTCGGACCAGCACGGGGTCAAGATCCAGCTCGCGGGGCGGATCGACCCCGGGGACGAGGTGCACGTCGTCGACGGGTCGGTGTCCGAGCGCCGCTTCGTGGCCCTCTACGCCCGCGCGGGACGGCTGACGGCGGTGCTCGGCTGGAATCGCCCGCGGCTCGTGATGCAGTTCCGCAAGGCGATCCGGGAAGGGGCGAGCCTCGAGGACGCGCTGCGGCGGCCGCTGCTCTAGCGCATCGCGGCGAGCGAACGAGGGGGGTGGGCATGCTGCTCAGCACGACCGAGACGGTGCCCGGCAAGACGATCCGCGAGTTCTACGGGGTCGTGACCGGCAGCACCGTGCGCGCCAAGCACATCGGCAAGGACATCATGGCCGGGCTCAAGAACATCGTGGGCGGCGAGCTCAAGGGCTACACCGAGCTGTTGCAGGAGGCGAGGCAAGAGGCGCTCGAGCGCATGGTCGCGCAGGCACAGTCGGTGGGCGCGAACGCCGTCGTGAACGTGCGCTTCTCGACGAGCAACATCACCCAGGGCGCGGCGGAGCTCTTCGCGTACGGCACCGCCGTGCGGGTGGAGTAGGCGTGGACCCGTGGGTCGAGATCGGGCTCCAGCTCGGCGTCCCGCTGCTCGTCCTGCTCGCCACCTACGGCATCGGGAGCGCCGTCGAGCGGCGCCACTTCCGACTGCTGCGCATGCGCGAGATCCGCAGCCGCTCGATGCCGGTCGCGACGATCCTCGAGGTGCCGCCGGGCTGGGAGGTCACGGGCTCCGCGCTCGTGACCGGAAGCTGCGTCGTGTCGCTCGACTACTTCAAGCGCTTCGTCGCCGGCCTGCGCCTCCTCTTCGGCGGCCGGCTCGCGTCCTACGAGACGCTGCTCGACCGCGCGCGGCGCGAGGCGCTCCTGCGCATGAAGGAGCGCGCCCACGAGGCCGGCTACCGCGCGATCATCGGCGTGCGGCTCGAGACCTCTCAGATCGCGCCGAACGGCCGCCGGGACGGACGCACCGCCGGCGTCGAGGTGCTCGCCTCCGGCACGGCGCTCCGGCTCGGGCGGTGAGCTTCGACCCGCGCCTGCCGCGGGACGACGTCAACGTCTCGAAGACCCACCCGCTCGCCGAGGCGTGGTGGCTCGTCGTCGGCGCCGCGGCCGCCGGCCTCGTTCTGACCGTCGTCGCGCTCGCGCTCTCCGACGCGGCGGTGCGTTGGCTGCCGCCCTCGCTCGAGGCCCGCCTCTTCGGCGGGCTCGTCGAGGCCGGGGCCGCGGAACCGCCCGACCACGCGCGCGCGGCGGCGGCGCGCGACGTCCTGGCGCGGCTCTCGTCCCACTGGCCCGAGAACCCGTACGAGCTGCAGCTCTCGGTGCTCGACTCCGACACGCCCAACGCCTTCGCGCTCCCCGGCGGCTCCGTCGTCGTGACGCGCGGCCTCCTCGACCAGGCGGAGAGCGAGAACGAGCTCGCGTTCGTGCTCGGCCACGAGATCGGCCACTTCGCCGGCCGCCATCACCTCCAGGCGATCGGGCGCGCGCTCGCCCTCTCGCTCACGCTCTCGGCCGTGTTCGGGTCCGTCGGGGCGGACGCGGTGCCGAGGCTCACCTCCGACCTCGCGAGCAAGGGCTACGCGCGGCGCCAGGAGCGCGCCGCCGACCGCTTCGGCCTCGGCCTCGTCGAGCGCGAGTACGGCCACGTGGCCGGCGCCGACCGCTTCTTCGCCCGGCTGCCGGACGCGAAGGCGCGCTTCGGCGACCGCGCCGTCGCGTGGTTCGTGACGCACCCGGTGACCGAGCAGCGCATCGCCGCCCTGCACCGCTTCGCGCAGGAGCGCGGCTGGCGCGAGTCCGGCCCGCTCACCCCGCTCGCGCCGCTGGACCCGCGGGCCCCCGCCGCGGTACCGTGAGGGCGCTCGGCGGGGCGCTGCCGGACGTTCCGGTCAGGGCGATGCCCACCCGCAAGGATGCTTCCTGCGAACGCAGGAGGAGCGTCCGTGGTCCCCGCGCCCCGCAACCTCGAGAACCTGAAGAAGCGCGCCAAGGTCGTGCTCCGTCAGCACGAGGCGCGGCACTTCCCGGTGGCGGACCGCATCCGCCGCGCGCTGCCCGCCTTCGCCGGGCGCAGCGATCGGGAGGTGCTCGCCGCGCCGTTCTCGCTCGCACTGGCCCAGCAGGTCGTCGCGCGCGAGCTCGGGTTCGTCGACTGGGCGCACTTGAAGCGAGGCATCGACGACATGACCGACGCGCAGACGAGCAACGCAACCTCCGCTCCCACGGAGACGCCCGAGCTCCTGGCCGCCTTCCCCCAGGTCTTCGTCACGGACATGCCGCGGGCGGTCGCCTTCTACCGCGACCGGCTCGGCTTCTCCGTCGGGTACCTCTACGGTGAGCCGCCCTTCTACGGCCTGGTGTCGCGGGGCGAGGCCCGGCTGAACCTCCGCCACGTCGACACGCTCCCGTTCGATCCGCTCGCGCGGCGCGAGGAGGACCTGCTGGCGGCGACGATCGTGGTACGCCACGCGAAGGCGCTCTTCCTCGAGTACGAGGAGGCCGGGCTCGCCTTCCACCAGGCGTACCGCCAGCAGCCCTGGGGCGCGCACGACTTCATCGTGGCGGACCCCGACGGGAACCTGATCCTCTTCGCCACGCCGCCGGGCGGGCCCTAGGGCCGCCGGCGGCGAGGGCGGCCGCTCAGCTCAGTCCCGGGACGGGGAAGCGCTGGCAGAAGGCCGCCACCTCGTCGCTCAGGCGGGCGAGGGTGCCGGGGTCGCCGCGGTGCTCGAGCGCGTCGGCGATCCAGCCGGCTAGCTTCGCCATGTCGGGTTCGTTCATGCCGCGCGTGGTGGCCGCCGGCGTCCCGATCCGCACGCCACTCGGACGCA
>DATAGA010000560.1:0-10610 GCA_036257215.1 Myxococcota bacterium | reverse complement strand
GCGATGCTCGCGAAACTCGAGCGCGAGCTGCCCCACGCGACGCTCGCCGACCGCGCGCGCTTCCTGCGCGCCTACGCGGGTAGCGATTGCTCCGCCGCACGCGCCTGCTGGCGCGACGTCGCCGCGGCGGTGAGGGCCCTCGCCGCCCGCGACGCCGCCCGGCTCGCGCGCATGGCGCGGCCCCGGGGCCGGCGCTTTGCGTCCTTCGCCGCGCACGGGTGGCGCGGCCTGCGCGACGCCGGCGTGCGGGCTGAGGAGCTCGAGCGGCTCCCGCAAGCCGCGGCCGAGGCGCTCGACCTCGATCGGGCGGTGAAGGCGGGCGAGCTGGACGCGCACCTCGCGCGCGTGCGGGCCGCCCAGTACGCCTCCGGAGCCGGCGTCGTCGTCGAGGCGACCGCGGGGACCCACTTCGCCGTCGCCGTCCGGGCCAGACGCGCCGGTGCCCGCCGCGCGTTCGCGCTCGCGCTCGTGCTCCACCGCCGGGGACTCGCGCCGCGACCCGTCGCGCTCCTGCGGCGACGCGGCGACGCCCTCCTCGTTCTCGAAGGTCGCTCGCCGGCCGTCTTCGAGGGCCGCTCGCCGAACCCCCTCGACGAGCCGGGCATCGCGCGCCAGCGCGCCGCGCTGCCGGCGGTGACGGGCCTCGTGGTCCGGCTGCTCGCGCTCGGCGCGCTGCGCGCAGCGCCCCCGCCGCAGCTCGTGGCGCGGACCGCACCCGGGCCCGTCGGCGCCGCGCTGCTCGCGCCGTGGCTGCTCGAGCCCGGTCGCGGCACCGGCCTCCCCGACCGGCGCCTCGGCCGCCGCCTGGCGCAGCGAATCCTCGGCCTGGCGCAGGACGGACGCTCGGACCCCCTCCGCGCGGCTCCGGGCGCCCCTGCGGGTACAGAGGGGGCTCTGCCGGACCGATAGAACGCGCGTGCAGACGAAGCCCATCGTCTCGACGCGCGCGGACGACCCCGAGCTCGACGAGCGCATCGACCGCTTCGTGGTCGACCTCGCCGAGCGCGTGGATGCGTTCCAGGACGCGGAGGCCGCGCGCGACCGGGAGACGCTGCGCGTGCTCGCGCGCGACCTCGCCGCCGAGGCCGCTGCGCTCGGCTACCCGCTCCTCGTCGACGCCGCCGGGCGGATCGCGGAGGCTTGCGGCGAGGGCGCGCCCGAGGCGCTGCACAAGAGCGTCGAGGACCTGACCGAGCTCTCGCAGCGCGTGCGCCGCGGCCACCGGAGCGCCGCCTCGTAGCGCGGTCCCCTCGCGCTCACAGGAAGATGCGCCACCCGTCCGGTCCGAGGACCACCGCGAGCCAGATCGCGGCGTTCGCGGCGGCATGCGCGACGATCACCGCCCCGATGTGGCCGCGCCGGTAGAGCCACAGGTTGAACACCACGCCGGCGACCAGGGCGACCGGCCACTCCCAGGTGACGTGGGTCAGCGTGAACCACGCCACCGTCGTGACGAAGCCGCGGCGCGTGTAGTGCGCGACCGGGACCTTGCGAAAGTCCATGTGCGTGTCGACCACGTCGACGAGCCGGTGCAGGAAGCTGCGCACGAACAGCTCCTCGACGAAGGGCGTCACTACGGCGAAGCCGGCGAGCCGCACCGCGAAGCCGAGCGCCTCCCGTCCCGCGCCGTAGATGGCCGCCGGGTCGAAGCCCTCCGAGACGTCCGGCCGGGAGAGGCTCGGGAAGAGCAGGTAGGGCCCCATCCAGAGCGCCGCGATGAGAACGCCGACCGCGACGTCGGCCGCGAGGCCGCCGGCGCCCGGCCGGTAGCCGGCGAGCTCGGGGTAGCGGCCTCTCCGGGCGAAGTGGAGCACCAGGAGGCCGGGCAAGACGACGCGCAGGACGCGCACGACCCAGAGCGTCTCCGGCGGCACGCGCGCGCCGACCTCGACCAGCATCAGGAAAAGCCCGTAGGGCGCGAGGTAGGGCCACCAGTCGTGTTGGCGCCGCGCTGCCACGGGGAATGCGGAGGCTAGGATCCCCCGGAATGGCCTGCTACCGCCTGCGAAACCCGGTTCAGCGCTACGCCTGGGGCTCCCCTCGCGTGCTGCCGGACCTCCTGGGCGAGGCGAACCCCTCGCAGGAGCCCTGGGCGGAGCTCTGGGTCGGGGCCCATCCGCGCGCCTCGTCCTCCATCGAGGTGGGCGGGGTGTGGCATTCGCTGCGCCGCTTCGTCGAAAACTCGCCGGCGCGCGTGCTGGGCGGGCGCGTCGCGGCGCGCTTCGGCGCCCAGCTGCCCTTCCTGCTCAAGGTGCTCGCGGTCGAGCGTCCGCTCTCGCTCCAGACCCACCCCGACGCGCAGGCCGCCGCGCTGGGCTGGGCGCGGGAGGAGGCGGCCGGGATCGCGGTCGACGCGCCCGAGCGCAGCTACCCCGACGCCAATCCCAAGCCCGAGCTCGTCTGCGCGCTCGGCGAGTTCGAGGCCGTCTGCCGCTTCCGGCCGCTGGCGGCGCTGCGCGAGCGCGCCGCCGCGCTCGCCGCGCGCGGGCTCGAGGCGGAGCTGGCCGCGTCGCGCGCCGCGACGCCGGGCGACGCGCTCGCGCACCTGCTCACGCGCGCTCCCGAACGGCGCCGTGCGCTGGCCGAGGAGCTCGCCGCCTGCGCGGCCGCCGACGAGACCGGCGACGCCGCCCTCGCGTGGGTCGCGCGACTGCACGAGGCGTACCCCGGCGACGTCGCGGTCGCGGCGCCGCTCTTGCTGCACCACGTGCGCCTGCGCGCGGGCGAGGCGCTCGATCTCGCGCCCGGAGACCTGCACGCCTACCTGCGCGGCACGGCCGTGGAGGTCATGGCCAGCAGCGACAACGTGCTGCGTGCGGGGCTCACGCGGAAACCGATCGCGGTCGACGAGCTGCTCGCGGTGCTCCAGCGCGAGGCCAGCGACCCGCCGCGCGTGAAGGCGGTGCCCGGCGCGCCGGGCGAGTCGGTCTACGAGACCGCGGGCGAGTGGTTCCGACTCTCGCTGCTGCGCCCCGAGCGCGGCGCGCCGCTCCCCGTCCGGGTCTCGCGCGGTGCCGAGCTGCTGCTCTGCCTCGAGGGCGACGGCGAGCTCGTGGCCGCGGACGGCGCCGCGCCCGTCGCCTTCCGGCGCGGCGAGGCGCTCTTCGTCGCGGGCGAAACCCCGCGCTACGAGCTGCGCGCCGGTGCGACGCTCGCCCGCGCGACTGCGGGCCTCGCGAGCTACGCTGCGCCCTCCCAGGAGGCCCCATGAACCGCTTCGCCCGCTCTGCAGTGTTCGCGCTCGCCTGCGGAGCGGTGTCCCTGATCGGCTGCCCGCAGCAGGGCGACCAGGCGAAGGCGCCGGCCGCCGGCGAAGGCCAGCAGGCCGCGGCGGCCGCCGACGACACGGAGAACACGCTCTACGCGCTCGGCGCCTCCATTGCCCAGCGCAGCCTCCCCGGCATCAAGCTCGAGGAGAAGGACCTCGACGCCGTGCAGCGCGGCTTCGCGGACGCGGCGCTCGGCCGCCCGCTCGAGTCCGACCCGCGCACCGCGGGGCCAGCCATCCAGAAGCTCGTCTCCGATCGGCGCGCCGCGGCCGCGGCCGCCGAGAAGGAGGTGGCCACGTCGTTCCTCGCCGAGGCCGGCAAGGCGACGGGCGCGGAGACGACGCCTTCGGGGCTCGTGTACGAGAAGGTCGCAGACGGGACGGGCCCGCAGCCGAAGGACACCGACCGCGTGAAGGTCCACTACACCGGCAAGCTGCGCGACGGCTCGGTCTTCGACACCTCCGTCGAGCGCAACCAGCCCGCCGTGTTCGCCTTGAACCGCGTCATCCCCTGCTGGACCGAGGGCGTGCAGAAGATGAAGGTAGGCGGCAAGGCAAAGCTCACCTGCCCCTCCGACCTCGCGTACGGCGACCGCGGCGTTCCGGGTCGGATCCCGCCCGGCGCGCCGCTCGTCTTCGACGTCGAGCTGCTCGAGATCGTGCAGGCGAGCGCGACGCCGCCCGCGCCGGCACCGAAGCCCGCGGGCCCGGCCGCGAAGGACGCGGGGAAGCCCGCTGCGCCCCAGGCACCCAAGGCCGCAGCGCCGCAGACGCCGAAGCCGGAGGGCGGCGCGGCTCAGCCGTAGGCGCGCGCCACGAACCAGAAGACGCCGAGCGCGCAGAGGCCCGCCGCAGCGAGGTCGGCGGCGAGCGCGCGCTCGGACGCCCGCGCGGCGCGCAGCACCGAGGCCGCCGCCGCGAGCAGGACGACCGCCCCGATCTGCGCGATCTCGACGCCGACGTTGAAGCCGAGGAGCGCGCCGACGAGTCGCTCGCGGGGCAGGCCCGCCTCGAGCAGGGCGCCCGCGAAGCCGAAGCCGTGCACGAGGCCGAAGAGCGCGGTCACGGCGGGACGCAGACGGCGCGCGGCGCCGGGGGCGTCGGCGAGCTGCAGGTAACAAGCGCTGAAGAGCGCGAGGCCCGCCAGCGGTAGCGCAGGCGGCGCCCCGGGCGGGCGCCCCGCGAGCGCGAGCGCCGCGAGGAGCCCGAGCCCGACACCGGCCGCGCGCGCGAGGGGTCGCAGCGCGCGCCCGCGCCGCGCCAGCGTCTCGGCTGCCACGAGCGCGATCGAGAAGCCGATGGTCGCCTCGACGAGCGGCGCGTCCACGCGCACGAGCCCGAGCGCCGCGAGCGAGAGCGTCGCGCTGTGGCCGAGCGTGAAGCCCGTGATCGCGACGAGCAGCTCGCGCAGCGACCCGCCGACGAGGAGGAGCGCCGCGAGGAAGGCCAGGTGATCGAGGCCGCCGAGGATGTGGCCGATGCCGAGCCGGACGTACTCGGCGAAGCCCGCCCCGGACGGCCGCTCGAAAGGTCCGCCGGTCGGCGCGAGGAGCGGCTGCGTGCGCGCGTCCGCCCGGAAGAGGAGCTCGCGCGGAGGCGCGCCGGGCTGCAGCACGCGCGCGAAGTGCACGTGGGACGGCGCCTGGTCGAGGAAGGCGCCCTGCGTGAGGAGCAGCGTCCCCGCCTCCGGGCAGCGGAACGCGAGCTCGACGCGCAGGTGGCCCGGCCGCGCCCGCACCGGACGCGCCGACTCGAGCGCGCACGCCGTGCCGCCGCGGCTCAGCGCGACCGACGCCGCGAGGTGCGCCGCGGCGACCGGGCCGAGCTCGCCGAACGCGCCCGTCGGCGGCGCGAGGCGCGTCGCTTCGAGCGCGAGGAGGCTCACGGTCGCGCGCACGCGCGGGCCGTCGACCCGCCAGGTCGAGAAGGACTGGCTGCGCTGGTGCGCGTTGGCGGATGCGGACGCGAGCGCGGCGGCGAGGAGCGCAGCGCCGGCCGCGACGCGCGGCTTCATCGCGGCGCGTCCGGCGCGAGCACGACGTCGGCCTCGCGCCGCAAGGCGTCGAGGTACTCGCGCAGAGCGCGGTCGGCGGCGCGCCGCCGCCACTCGGCCGCCACCTGCGGAGCGAGCGGCTCGAAGGCCGGCGCCTCGGCCGCGCGGCGCTCCACGACGCGCCCGAGGACGGCCGCGCCGTCCGACTCGAACGGTCCCGTCCAGCGCCCCTCGGGCGCGTCGAGGATCGCGTCGAGCAGCTCCGGTCCGACGTACTCGCGCAGCGACGCCGGAGGCAGCAGGACGTCGGGCACGGGGAGCGCCGGCTCGTCGGCGAGCCGGGCGCGCACCGCGTCGGTGGCCTCGCCGCCCTCGAGCGCCGCGAGCGCTGCCTGCGCGCGCTCCCGTGGCGGGGGCGCGGACGCGCCGTCGGCGCGGGGGCGGAACTCGAGCCGCTCGATCCGGAGCCGCGCCCCGGCGGCGAAGTACGCGCGGCGCTCCTCGAAGAAGCGCCGCAGCTCGGCCTCGTCGGGCTCCTCGCTCTCCGCTTCGGCCACGACCGAGTCCACGAGCGCCGAGACCAGCGCCTTGCGGATCCCGGGCTCCGACTCCGCCAGGCCGAGCTCCTGCGCGCGCTGCACGAGGAGCTCCTCCTCGATCAGGCGCTCGAGGACGCGCGCGCGGTCCGCGTCCGAGAGCGGCGTGCGCTTGTCGGCGGCGAGGGCGCCGAGCACGCGCTCGAACGTCTCGGACCGCACCGGCACGCCGTTGACGCGCGCGACCTCGGCCGTGCCTGCGCCCGGCGCGCCCGGGGCGCGGACGAGCCCGGCCCCCGCGAACGCGACGCCGGCCAGCGTTCCCAGCACGAGCAGCCAGCGCGCGCGCCGGGCGGCTCCATCGTCCTCCATCGCCGGCTAGGTAGCAGCTGGCGACGGGCGGCGGCCCACCCCCTGGGCGACGGCGCCAGCGGGACGGTCGGCTAGTGCAGTCGCAGCGGGGCCGGCGCGGCTCCGGAGCAAAGGCGTAGCGTCAGCGTGCGGGTCGAGCACTCGACGCGGCACTCGGCGACCCAGGGCTCCCGGCGCGCCAGGACGAGCGCGCGTCCGAGCGCGGCTTCGCTCTCGAAGGTCACGACGACCTGCCCCGGAGCGAGGGCCGGAGTCGAGTTCCTGAGGCGGGGCGCATCGAGGACCGTCACGTCGAGCATGGGGGGTTCCTCCGGCCCGCGTTCCGGCGTCCGAGCCCACCGGGTCCACGCGATGCTGCATGTATAGAACGCGGCCGTGAAGGGGCGGTGAACCCCTCGGGTGACGGCGATCACTCGTTCGGGCGGTAGAGCTGGTTCGCGAACTCGACGAGCAGCTGCTCGCGCAGCGGGACCGGGAGTGCGTTCAGCACCTCGTTGATGTCGGCCATGCGCTCGGGCAGCGCCGAGTCGCGCAGGCCCGCCATGCCGAGCAGCGCCTGGAACACCTCGGGCCCGACCGCGCTCGCGTCGAGGGCGCCGAGCGACTCGCGGATCTTCGCGGCGAGCTCGCCGGACTTGAGGCCGCGCGCGACCTCCACGCACTCGCGCAGGTCGCGCAGCAGGTCGTCGACCCAGCGCTCGCCGGACGGGTTGATCGAGAGGTGGATGTTCTCGGGCGACGCTCCGAAGGCGAGCTGGGGCTGCACGTACCAGCCCCGCAGCTTCATCTCGTCCACGACGTGGAAGATGCTCACCTGGTCCGATGCGAACGCGACGAGGTTCATCTCCGGGCGCCCGAGCACCCGCAGGCCCGGGATGCGCTCGACGCCGGCGACGATGCGCTTCGTGGCGTCGCGCATGCGGCGGGCCAGCTCCAGGTAGCCGTCGTCGCCGATGAACCGCTGCACCGCCCACGCGGCCGCGATCGGGCCCGCGGACTTCGCACTCTGCACCGTGGGGTTGATCATCGTGTAGCCGCTCCAGCTCGCGCAGGAGTAGAGCTGGTGGCGGCGGTACTCGGCGCTCCGGTAGAGGACCGTGGACGCACCTTTCGCGGCGAACGCGTACTTGTGCAGATCCATCGAGATGGAGCGCACGCCCGGCACGCGGAAGTCGAAGAGCGGCACGGGCTCGCCCAGGCGGCGGAAGTACTGCAGCAGGAAGCCGCCCATGCAGCCGTCGACGTGGAGCCACAGGTCGCGCTCGAGCGCGAGGGCGCCGAGCTCCTCGATCGGGTCCACGACGCCGTGTGCGTACGAGATCGCCGAGCCGACGAGGAGGATCGTGTTCGGCGTGATCGCCGCCCGCATGGCGCCCGGGTGGGCGCGGAAGCTCACGGGGTCGACGGGAGCGAGCACGACGCGCAAGCCGAAGTAGTGCGCCGCCTTGTGGAACGCCGCGTGGGCCGTCTCCGGTAGGACGATCTCGGGCTCGCGGACCTCGGGGCGCGTCGCGCGGGCGAAGTCGCGCGCCGCCTTCACCGCGCACAGGATGCTCTCGGTGCCGCCGCTCGTGAAGTTGCCGACGACGGCGTCGTCCCCGTGGAGGTGCGCCCGCGCCATCGCGACGACGTCGTTCTCGAGGCGCAGCGCGCTCGGAAACGCCGTCGGGTCGAGCCCGTTCTCGGAGAGGTACGAGACGAACGCGTCCTTGATGACGCGCTCGGCGTCGGGCCCCGGGTCGTACACGTACGCCCAGACGCGACCCTCGCGCCACGGGACGTCCCCGGCGCGATAGCTCTCGAGCTCGGCGAAGAGCTGTTCTCGGGAGAGGCCTCGAAGCGGGATCCTCATGGCTCGCCTCCTCGTCGACGCCGTCCATGATACGGTCCGCGCGCGCGGCGTTGCGAGCGCTCCTGCGCACGGCTGCAGGCTCGCTCGCGGCCGCGGCTGCGCGCGCGCCCCACTCACGCCGAGCCGGCGGAGCGCCGAAGAGCGCAGGTGTATGCCTGCGACCCGGCGACGCCTGCTCGTAGCAGCCCTCGGCGCGGCCCTCGCGGGCCTCTCCGGCGCGCCGGCGCGCGAGGGCGCGGGCTCGAGCGCGAGGGCGGCGTCGCCCCCCGCGGTCGACGCGGGACCCGCGGCGGCGCGCTCGCACTTCGACGCGCCCCAGGGCTGCCGGAACCTCACGGTGATCGGCTTTCCGGCCGGCGGCTTCCCGCGCGTGCTGCCCCTCACGCACCTCTGTCCGTTCGAGCCCCGCACCGACTGCCTCGGCGAAGCGCGGCCCCAGCGCTCGAAGCTCGCGCTGCGCGAGCACCGCACGACGCCGCGGCGCGACGCGGTGAAGTGGCGGCTCTCGAAGGGCCAGGCGGTGACGCCCGCGGACCTCGGCGACCCGACGACCGACACCGACTACGAGCTCTGCGTGTACGTCGAGGTGGAAGGCGTCTGCTGGCTCGTGCTCCACCCCGACGCCCTCGCCGGCGACGGCTGGAGCGCTCGCAAGCGAGGCGGCTTCCGCTTCCAGAAGGCCAAGGGCACGCACGCGGACGGCCTGCTCAGCCTGCGCCTGCGCCCGGGTCCCGAGCGCAAGGCCCGCATCAAGCTGCGCGGCGGGGGCGAGGCGCTCGGCTTGCGGGCGCTCCCGATCCCCGACGACGCCGCCGTGCTCGTGCAGCTCTACAACGAGGCGGGCCAGTGCTGGAGCACGGAGTTCGGCTTCGAGCCGCTCCAGGCGACGCCGCGCCGGTTCCGCGATCGGAGCGACTGAGCCGCCGCGCCCTGCCCCGCCGCCGCGCGCGGCGGGCTCAGCCAGCGCTCGCGCGCCTCGAAGAGGAGGCCGGCGAGGCGCTCCTGCCCGTACGAGGTGAGGTGCACGCGGTCCCACCAGAGGAAGCCGTCGTCGCGCGCGTCGACGAGCGGAGCGTGCACCTCGACGACCGCGAGGCCGCGGCGTGCGGCGAGCGCCCGGAGCGCGTCGTGCTTCGCCTCGAGCCCGCGCAGGCTGCGGGCGCCGCGGCTCTCCGTGCTGTTCGCCTCGGGCACGACGACCGTGCGGATGCCGCGGTCGGCGTTGAGCGCGGCGATGCGCTCGACGTTGCGCGCCAGCGTCTCGGCATCGCGGTCGTTGTTGCCGAGGTTCACGAGCGCGACCTCCGGCTGCCAGGCGATCCAGCGCTCGCGCCAGAGCTCCTCCAGCTCGGCCGACGTCTCGCCCGGTAGCCCCGCGTTCACGAGCTCGAAACGCTCGCCGGGCGCCGCCGTCGCCTGGAGCAGGGCCTCGAGCCGGGTCACCCAGACGTCCTCGGGCCGCGCGGCGCCCGAGCCCCACGTCTGCGACGTGCCGAGGACCACGACGCGGCGCACGCCGGGCGCCGGCGGCGCGAGCGGATAGCGCTCGGCGAGCCGCGGAGCGATGCGCCCGACGTACTCGATCCGGTTCTCGAAGCCGCGGAAGTCGATCCGCTCGGGGTGGATGCGCCCGAAGTAGAGCACGTCGGCGAGGAGCGCGAGCCCGACCGCGGCGGCGAGGACGAGGTTGGCTGCGACGAGGTACGGGGCGAGCGGCGCGCCGCGCGTCCGGCGCGCGCGTGCGCTCGCGCCGGCGACCGCGGCGTTCACCGCGGCCACGAGCGCGAGGGCGCCCGCCGCGAGCGGCGCGGCGTGGCGGTGGTTCGCGAAGTCCTCGTCCACGACGCTCGGCGGGGTCGCGCTCTCGACGTGGAGGTCGTCGACCTCGACGTGGTCCGCGGCGGAGCCGCGCAGCCCCACCCGCGCGGGCCGCCCGAGCGCCTCGCCGCAAACGCCCAGCGCCGCGCCGTCGACGCTCACGCGGAAGGTCGTCCCTTCGCGCTCGACGGCGAGCTCGTGCCAGCCGGCGTCGAGCGCGGGCTGCGGGAGGGGTGTCTTCGCGGTGAACGCGCCGGCCGCGGTGCCGGCGAGACACGCCGCGGGGAAGGCCGGATCCCGCGACACGCGCACCGCGTCGAAGCGGCTCTCGGTGCGCTGCACGAGCAGCGCCAGCCAGCCCGGCTCGCGCAGCCGGAAGCGCAAGCCGATCCGCTCGGGCGTCAGCGGCTCGCGCAGCAGCAGCTCGTGGTAGCCGTGCCAGGCGCCGAGGTCGAGCCGGTTGCGCGAGAGCGCAGTACGCGTCGCGACGAACGACACCGCGCCGAGGATCCCGTGGTCGAGGCCCACCTTCGTGCTCTCGAAGCGGCCGCCCGCGTGCAGCGTGTGGCCGAGCTGGAGCGCGAGAGTCTGCAGCGACGCCGCCGCGGCGAGGCCGAGCGCGAGCGCGAGGGCGAGACCGGCGCGGGAGTGCGGCGCGCCGCGCGCGTCGGCCCGCGCGCGGCCGCCCGCGCTCCGCGTCTCCGACGCGCCCGCCATGCCCGCCCCCCGAGAACCGCGGCAACGTAGCGCGCGCGGACGCGGTACCTTCGC
>DATAGA010000549.1:0-9255 GCA_036257215.1 Myxococcota bacterium | reverse complement strand
ACCTTCCGCTTCCTCACCGAAGGCCTCCCGGTCGGCAGCACGAACGCCGAGTACGTCGCGCGCCTCGTGACCGCCAACGCCGACGGGCCGGTCACGTTCTCGGTCGACCAGCTGCCTCCCGGCGTCGCGCTCGATCCGGCGTCGGGCTTCATCACGGGCCGCCCGACCAGCACCTTCAACGAAGACATCACGTTCGAGGCGTCCGACGGCGTCTCGACGATCCAGTCGACGGTCAACCTGAAGGTCAACGCGGCGGGCGGCGGCGGGAACGAAGGCGCCACGTTCGCCAACGACTCGCTGCCCGAGGGCCGCGTCGGCACCCTCTACAGCGCGACGCTCGGTCTCGAGAACGGGGTCGGCCCGTTCGTCTTCGGCGCGATCGACCTGCCGCCGGGCCTCACGCTCGACGGCCTCACCGGCCAGATCACCGGCATCCCGACGGCGCCGGGGACGTACTTCGCCGGGCTCAGCGTCTACGACGAGGGCGAAGACAACAAGGTCGTGACCGTCCTCCCGATCGTCGTCCTGCCGGCGGCCTCGGACTTCCGCTTCACGACGCAGTTCCTGAACAACGGCGAGGTGGGCACCCCGTACTGCGACACCTGGCTCGTCGAGAACGCGGCCGGCGCGGCGACCTTCGGCGCGTCCGGGCTGCCCGCGGGCCTGCTCCTCGACGCGGCGACGGGTGTCGTGAGCGGGACGCCGACCGTTGCCGGGACGTTTCTCGTGCTGCTGTCCGCGACGGACGGGGCGAACACGCTCACCACGAACCTCGCCATCCAGATCGCGCCCGGGCCCGGGAGCAGCTTCCACTGGAACTTCTTCGGGATCCCGACGGCGATCGTGAACGTCAACTACGACCGCCAGCCGCCGATCCTGGTGGCGGCCGAGGGCGCCGACGCCATCACCTACTCAGTGATCGGCCTCCCGCTGGGCATGAGCTACGGCGCCACGTCCGGCGAGCTCTCGGGCACGCCGATCGAGATCGGGGAGTACCCCCTCACGTTCACGGCGATCGACACGGACACGAACGAGACGCTCGTCCTCTCGCTCCTCTTCCTCGTGCTGCCGCCGAACGGCGGCGACGCGAGCCAGATCCCCGTCAACTTCTGGGTGTCGAAGGAGTCGGTGAAGGTCGGCGAGCCCGGCCGCGACGCCTGGCGCGCCTCGGCGATCTACAACGCCGACCGCCGCCTCGCGAACCGCTTCGACCCGCTGACCGACGTGCTGCGCCTCGAGCTCGGGGCCCGCGTCGTCGAGCTGCCGCCCGGCTCGCTCGAGGGGAGCGACAAGAGCCTCTCGTGGCGGAGCGCCAAGGGCGTGACGCCCGGCGAGCAGGTGAAGCTCGGGCCCGGCAACCAGACGCTCTCCTGGAGCACGAAGAGCGACACGCTCACGGAGACGGTCCCGGGCATCCTCACCCAGACCGTCACGATCGGAAGCCGGGGCTACCGCCTCCTGCTCACGTTCGACGAGCGCGGCGTCTTCCATCCCGCGCTCGACTTCGAGCGCGCCGCCTTCGTCGTGCGGACCGGGAAGCTGACCGTGAAGGGGCCGGGCGACGACGCCGCGAAGCTCTCGCTCCTCCTCGCCGACCCGAACTTCGCCTACGAGGCGCAGACGAGCCCGCTGCGCATCCGGATCCTCGAGGGCACGAACGTCCTCGTCGACCGCGACTTCACGCTCCTCGGCGGCGAGGCGAAGGTCACCACGGACGCCCGCACCGGCAGCCTCGTCTACGCGTTCAAGACCCTGAAGGACGCCGCGACCGCCGACCGCATCGCGAAGTTCTCGTACCAGAGCGGCCGCGGCACGATGGCGCTCGCCCTCGCCGACCTCGACCTGACCAGCCTTCCCCCCGACGAGACGCACCTCGGCGTCGAGCTCACGGTCGGAGCGCGGACCTACTACACCGCCGTCACGTTCTTCGAGGGGCAGCAGGGACGCTGGTCGACGACGATGCCGGGGCGCTAGGCGCGGCGGCCGGGACGGCCGCCGCGGCGGGCCAGAACTCGTAGAAGTTGAACCACTGGTACGGCGCGCGCACGCACCAGGCCTCGAGCCGCGCGACGTAGCGCTCGAGCAGCGCGCGCGCGAGCTCGGGCCGCTCCTCGCGCGCCGGCCGCCCGCCCTCGTACAGCACCTCCGCGATCGACTGGTAGCGGGCCTCGCCGAGCCGGACGCAGAGCGCGAGCAGCAGCGGGCAGCCGAGCAGCGTCGCGAGGTCGAAGGCGGTGGTCGGGAACGCGGCCGGGCGCCCGAGGAACGGCACGACGGCGCTGCGCGCGCCGCCGCCGCCGGCCGGCAGCCGGTCGCCGAGGATGCCCACGAACTCGCCGCGCTCGACGCAGTGGCGCACGGTGAGCGCCGTGCTCGCGGCGCTCGGGTCGATCGGCAGCACGCGCAGGCGGCTGCGCGGATCGAGCCGCGCGAAGAACGCGTTGATGCGGTCGGCGTGGGCCGTGTACATCAGCACGTTCACGCGCACGTCGTGCTGCGCCGCCACCAGCCGGAGCAGGTCGAAGCTCCCGAGGTGCGCTCCGACCAGGATTCCGCCGCGCCCCGCGCGCGCGAGCTCGAGCAACGCGCGGCTCTCCTCCTTCTCGAGCGCCATCCGGTCGAAGGAGTCGCCCCAGCTCACCATGCGGTCGAAGAGCTGCAGCGCGAACTCGTAGACGTGGCGGTAGACGTGACGCGCGCGCGGCGCGCCGCCGAGCGCGTCCGCTCCGCCCGGGTGCGCAGCGAGCGCCTCGAGGTAGCTGCGCGAGGCGTCCCGGACCCGGCCGTGGCGCAGCGTGAAGTAGGCCGCGATCGGGGCCAGCAGCGCCGCGGAGGCACGCCGCCCCCCGACCCGGTACCAGAGGTTCATCGCCCGCAGCGCCCCGAGCGAGCCGACCTCGGCGAGCTGCTGCCAGGCGGTCACGGCGCGTCGCCGGGCTGCGCGAGCGCGGCGAGCAGCCGCGCGCGCAGCGCGTCCGTCAGCCGGCGCGCGCCGATCGAGGCGTTCGGAGCGCCGTCCGCCGCCTCCTTCGGCGAGAGCGGGGGCAACACGCGCAGCGTGAGCTCGAAGCGGCGGTCCGGGACGTCGTACCAGGGCTGGCCCTTCATCAGCGTCCGGGGCCGGCAGGTGATCGCGACCGGAACGAGGTCGGCGCCGGCCCGCACCGCGATGTGGGCGGCGCCGCGGCGGAGGGGACCGAGCGCGACGCCGGCCGGAGTGCGCGTCCCCTCCGGGAAGACGAGCAGGGTGCGTCCCGCGCGCAGGCGCCGCACGCCCTCCTCCACCGCCTCGACCCCGGCGTCGTTGCGCACGTAGTTCGCCGCGCGGATCGCGCCGCGCAGGAGCGGCGCGTCCGCCCACGCCGGGTTCGCGATGCAGTCGGCCTGGGGCAGGAGCGCGGCGAGCAGCGGCGTGTCGATCAGCGTCGGGTGGTTGGCGACGACGATCTTCGGCCCGGGCGCCGTGAGCCGCTCGGCGCCCTCGACCCGCACGCGGCCCAGGCCAGCGAGCTCCATGTAGCGCAGGAACACGCGGTAGCCGCGCCGGATCGCGGACTGCGCGCGCAGGTCGAAGTGCTCGGGGTCCCGCGCGAGCCGGCGCGCGAGCGGGAGCGCCACGGCGAGCCCCGCGCCGCCTCCGAAGAAGAGCGCGAACGCGGAGCCGCTGCGCGCGACGCGCCAGGCGTGGGCCAGGGTGCCGGGCATGGGACTCGAAGATATCGGCCGCGCGCCGCCGGGGCAGCGCGGCGCTCCGCCGCTTCCGCGCAGCGGCGCTCCGCCGCGCGTGGGGCAGCGGCGCGCGGTCGCGCCGGTACATTGTGCGCCCTCGTGGAGCCTCGACGTCGCGCCGAGCCGCGCGCGCGGGCGCGCGTCGCGTGCGCGCTCGCCGCTGCCGCCGCGCTCGGCGCGTGCGCGTTCGTGCCGCTCCCGCGGCTCGGTCCCGGCGGCGGCGACGCGTCGGTCGGCACGCCGAGCCGCTACGTGCGCGACCGAGAGTACGGCGCGCCGGTGCGGCGCTCGTTCTACGTCCCTATGCGCGACGGCGTCCGGCTCGCCGTCGACCTGCTCCTGCCGCGCGACCTCCCGCCCGGCGCGCGCGTGCCCGCGCTGCTCCACCAGGGCCGCTACTGGCGGTCGGTGTCCCTGCGCGGGCCGGCGCGCGTCATGTTCGACCGGGTGGAGCGCCACGGCCAGCTCGGCCCGTTCAAGGCGTTCTTCGTGCAGCACGGGTACGCCTGGCTCGACGTCGACACGCGCGGGAGCGGGGCCTCGTTCGGGACGCGGCTCTGGGACTTCTCGCCGGACGAGATCCGGGACGGCTCCGACCTCGTCGAGTGGATCGTGCGCCAGCGCTGGTCGGATGGGCGCGTCGCCGGGGTCGGCGTCTCCTACAGCGGCTCCGCCGCAGAGCTTCTCCTCGCCAACCGACACCCCGCGGTGAAGGCCGCCCTGCCCCTCTTCTGCGACTTCGACCAGTACCAGGACATCCTCGCGCCCGGCGGCGTCCCGCACCGCGCCTGGCTCGAGGCGTGGGGCGAGTTCACGCGCCGCCTCGACCGCGGCCTCCCGCCGCTGGACGTCTGGTGGATGCGCCTCTTCGTGCGGGGCGTGCGTCCCGTCGACGGCGACGAGCGCCGCGCACTGCTCGCCGCCGCGCTCGCCGAGCACGCCGGCAACTTCGACTTCGGGGCGCTGGCTGCGGTGGTGCACCGGGACGATCTCCCGTTCGCGCACGAGGCGTCCGCGCCCGACCCGGCCCGCGCGCGCGCCGACGCCTGGCTCGCCGCGCACTTCGGGCCGGACTTCCGCGGGCGTGGCACCGACCTCGCGAGCCCCCACGCGTACGCCGCCGACGTCGACGCCGCGGGCGCGCCCCTCTACGCCTACAGCGGCTGGCTCGACGGCGCGTACGCGGGCGCGGCCGCGGCTCGCTTCGCGAAGCTCCACCATCCCCACAACCGCCTGCTGCTCGGCCCGTGGGACCACGCGCTCCACGCCGTGAGCCCGTGGGGCGCGCGCGGCCCGTCCCGCTTCGACCACCGCGGCGAGCTCCTGCGCTTCCTGGACGCGCACGTACGGGGCCTCGCGACCGGGCTCGAGCGCGAGCCGCGCGTCCACTACTACACCACCGGCGCCGAGCGCTGGCGCGCGTCCGACACGTGGCCGCCCCCGGCCGCGCCGCGCGTCCTCTACCTCGCGCCGCACGGCGCCCTCGCGCCGGAGGTGCCCGCCGCCGCGGCCTCCGCGGACCGCTACGACGTCGACTTCGCCGCCGCCTCGGGCCCCGCGTCGCGCTGGAGCGCGCTCTCGGGGCGCCCGCTCGGGACGCCCTACCCCGACCGCGCCGCGCGCGACCGCGCGCTGCTGGTCTACGACTCGACGCCGCTCGCCGCGCCGCTCGAGGTCACCGGCCAGGCCGTCGCCACGCTCTACGTCGCCTCGAGCGCGACCGACGGCGCCTTCTTCGCCTACCTCGAGGACGTCGCCCCGGACGGGCGCGTCGCGTACGTCACGGAGGGCCTGCTGCGCGCGCTCCACCGCGGGCCGCCGGGCCGGCCGGATGCGGACCCGCTCGCGCCGCCCCCGCGCAGCTTCCGCCGCTCCGACGCGGCGCCCCTCGTCCCGGGCGAGGTCGCGGAGCTCGCGATTCCGCTCCTCCCATCCTCGACGGTGTTCGCCGCCGGCCACCGCGTCCGGCTGGCCCTGGCCGGCGCCGACGCCGACCACTTCGCGCGCATTCCCGCGCGCGGCGCGGTGGAGTGGAGCGTGCACAGAAGCGCCGCGCACCCTTCGCGCCTGACGTTGCCGGTCCCCGCCGAGCGGAGGGCCGAGCGAGCGCGCTGACCGGGGCGACGCTCTTCGCGGCTTCGATCCGGGCGACTCCATCGGCCTCTGCCTGTCGCAGCTCGTGGGGCTCGCGGTGCCGCAGACCGTCGAAGTCCGAGCTTCTACGCCAGCCGCGGCTTCAGACGCCAACGGATCAGGGCCAGCATCACCGCGAAGAACAGGACGAGCGCGAGGAGCGGGACCGCGACGTCGTCGAGCCCGCCGCCGCGCGAGACGATGCGCCGCAGCCCGATCTGGTACCAGCGCAGCGGCAGCAGCGCGCCCACCTGGCGCACGCCGTCGGGCATCAGCTGGTACGGCAGCAGGACCCCGGAGAGCACGAACGAGGGGAGGATGAAGAAGACGGTGATGAACACCGCCTGCGCCGACGTGCGCGCCAGGGTCGACACGAAGACTCCGATCGCGAGCGAGCCGAACACGAAGGGCAGCGTGAGGACGAGCAGCGCGAGCACGCTGCCGCGCGGCCACACCCCGAAGCCGAGCCCCGCGCCGAGCAGGGCGATCGCGAGGACCCCGTAGCTCACGATCGCGTGGGGGACGAGCTTGCCGATCACCATCTCGAGCGGGCGCGTCGGGAGCGCGAGCGTCTGCTCGTAGGTCCCGCTCTCGCGCTCGCCGACGAGGCCCAGGCTCGTGACCGAGAGGCACAGGTTCGTGAGCAGCATCCCGGCGAGCCCGGCGAGGAAGAAGTCGCGGTCGTCGAGCGTCGCGTTGAACCAGAAGCGCCCGCGCAGGTCGAACGGGCCACGCGGCGGCGCCGGGGACGCGCGGCCGCGCGCCGGCAGCGCGCGCCGGGTCGGGTCGAAGCTCGCCGCGGCGGCGCGCAGGATCCCGCCGACGCGGGCGGCCGAGAGCGGGTCTGCCCCGTCGAGGAGCACCTGGACCTCGGCGCCGCCGCGGTACGCGTCGCGCTCGAAGTCCCTCGGCACGACGAGGAGCGCGAGCGCCTCGCCGCGGGCGAGGGCGGCCTCGCCTCGGGCCCGGCTCGTCACCGGGCGCGGCGGCAGGAAGTAGCCGGTCGCGAGCACGTCCTGCACGAGCGCGCGGGACGCGGGAGTCGGCCGCTGGTCGAGCACGAGCCAGGGCACGTCGCGCGGCTCGTTCGAGAGCACGAAGCCCATGAGGAGGAGCATCATCACCGGCTGTGCGGTCACGACGCCGAGGAACGCGCGATCGTGGCGCAGGACGCTCCCCTCCCGGAACGCCATCGCGAGGACGTTCGAGACGAAGCTGCTACCCGCCGCCTTCACGCGCGCCTCGCGAGGGAACGCAGCGCCACGGCAACGAGGACCCCGGCGAAGACGACCAGCATCCCCAACTCGGGCAGGAGCTCGAGCGGCCCCGCGCCGCGCAGGTAGATCGCGCGGCTCACGCGGATGTAGTGCGTGGCGGGCAGGAGCTCCGCCACCCACGGCATCGGCCAGGGGAAGTTGCGCGGCGCGAAGACGAAGCCCGAGAGCTGCACGAGGGGGACGCTCGCGAGGATCGTCTTCTGCACGGCCTCGGCGGCGGTCGCGGAGCTGGCGGAGAAGTACAGGCCCATGGCGAGCGAGGTGAGGACGTAGAAGGACGAGACGGCGACGAAGAAGAGCGCGCTGCCCTTCGGCCAGACGCCGAAGGCGAAGCCCGCCACGAGCATCATCAGCACGACGTCGAATGCGAAGATCGCGCCCATCGGGAGCAGCTTCCCGAGGAGGATCTCGACGTTCGTCGCGGGGGTGAGCTGCAGCTGGTCGAAGGTCCCGCCGAGCCGCTCGTTCACCACGGCGACGGCCGTGATGAGCGTGGTGAGGAAGCTCAGCACGAACCCGAAGACGCCGGCGACCATGAAGGGTGTCCCGTCGAGCGTCGGGTTGAAGAGCGCGCGCGTGACGACGCGAACGCCCGGGCCGCTCGGCGCGCCGCGCGCTCCCGCGTCCCGCTCGCGCGCGACGTCGCGCGTGACGAGGCGGGCCCCGGTCGCGCCGATCATCCCCTCGAGGAAGGCCTCCGCGTTCCCGGCGAGCACCGTCTCGGCGCCGTCGTAGAGCACCTGCACCTCGGCCGGCGTGCCGGCCGCGCCGCGCTGGAGGTCGCGGTCGAGCGCCGCGGGGAGGACGAGGCCGGCGGAGATCTCGCCGCGCACGAGGGCCGCTTCGAGCGCGGCGCGGGTCGCGTACGGGCGCACGACGAAGGTGCCTCCGGCCGCGAGCTCGGTGGTGAGACGCCGGCTCGCGGGCGTATGGCTCGCGTCGAGGACGCCGAGCTCGAGCCCGCGGACCTCGGTCGAGAGCACCGACGAGAACGCGAGGAGCGCCGCGAGGGGGGCCGCGACGAGCACCGACACCGTGAAGGGGTCGCGCAGCGTCGCGCGCGCCTCGCGGACGAGCAGGGTCGCCAGCCGGCGCAAGCTCACGCCGCCGCCCTCCGCGTCGCTTCCAGCATCGCCCGGTGGAAGACCGCGTTCATGTCGGCCTGCTCGATCCGCACGTCGGAGGCGCCCGCGCCGAGCGCCTCGCGAAGCCGCGCGAGCGCGGTGTCGTCGAGCGCCTCCCGGCGCAGGGCGAGGCGCGACGGGTCGTCGCCGGCGGGAAGGACGTCGAAGCCGGCTGCGCGCAGCGCCGCCTCGGCGCGCGGGCGCTCCGCCGGCGCGACGCGCGCCTCGACGCCGTAGCCGTCCGACCAGCGCGCCCGCAGCGCGTCGGGCGTCGCGTCGGCGAGGAGCCGCCCCGCGTCGATGAACGACGCCCGGTCGCACGCGTCCACCTCCTCGAGGAAGTGCGTCGTCACGAACACCGTCACCCCCGAGTCGGCTTCGTCCTGGATGCGCTCCCAGAAGAGCGCCCGGCTCTCGACGTCGACCCCCGCGGTGGGCTCGTCGAGGAAGAGGAGCCGCGGCCGGTGCAGCGTCGCGAGCGCGAGGCCGGCGCGCTGGCGGAGCCCGGCGGAGAGGTCCTCGGGGCGCTCCCTCTCGGCCTCCGCGAGCGCGAAGCGCTCGCGCACCTCGGCCCAGCGTTCGTCCAGCGCCGCGCCCGTGAGGCCCTGCAGCCCGCCGTAGAAGTCGACGTTCTCGCGCAGGGTGAGCCCGTGGTAGAGGCTCACCTTCTGGCCCATGTAGCCGATCCGGTCGCGCACGCGGCGCGGCTCGCGGATCACGTCCACGCCGTCGACCTCGATGGAGCCGGCGGTCGGCTCGAGCAGGCCGATCAGCATGCGGATCGTCGTGCTCTTGCCGGCGCCGTTGGCGCCGAGGAAGGCGACGATGCTCCCGCGCTCGACCTCGTGGTCGAGCGCGTCGACCGCGGTGAAGTCGCCGAACTTCTTCGTGAGGCCGTGGGCGCGGATGATCGGGTCGCTCACGCCGCGCCCCGCGCGAGGTCGACGAACGCCGCCTGGAGGTCGAGCGGCGCCGCCTCGGCGAGGAGCGCA
>DATAGA010000421.1:0-2598 GCA_036257215.1 Myxococcota bacterium | reverse complement strand
GCGGGTCGAAGCGCAGGCTCTCGGGCGGCGACTCCTCGACGTAGGCCGTCGCGAGCGTCGAGTAGAGGTCGGCGAGGGCGAGCAGGTGCCGGTTGGCGTTCTTGCTGTCGCGGTGGTCGAGGATCAGCTGCTGCCACGCGGCGACGGCGCGCACGTCGCCCTCCTCGCTCGCTCGGCGGTTGTCCGTGAGCCAGCGCGCGCGCGCCACGTCGGCCCGCTCGACCTCCTCGCGCACGATCGCCTCGTAGTGGCTGCCGCGGACGTCGGACAGCATCGTTTCGAGCAGCGCCGCGCGGCGGTCGAAGAGCGCGGCTGGAGCGCCGCTGCCCGCGCCCCCGGCCTCGGGCTCGAGGGCGGCCGCTTCGGCGAGGGCGTCGCAGAGCGCCGCGCCGCGCAGCGCCTCGGCGGCGAGCTCTTCCTCGAGCTCCGCCGCCTCGCGGTAGTGCTGCGCTGCGAGATCGTAGGCGCGCAGTCGCTCGAGCGCGCGCGCCTTGACGAAGGCGATCGTCCCGTCGAAGTGGCCCGCGCGCAGCGACTCCGCGTAGGCGCCCTCGAGGTTCTCGAGCCGGATGAGCGAGGCGCGGTAGACGTTGCGGCCTGTGAAGTCGCGCGCGGGCTCGAAGCGGTAGGTGTCGTCGGGGACGTGGCGGCGCAGCACCGCGACGACCTCCAGCACGCTCTCGGCGGGTCGGTAGCGGGCTTCGCCCGCGGGGGTCGAGGCACAGCCGGCCGCGAGCGCTGCCGCGAGGGCCGCCGCGGCGAGCGCCGCGCAGCGCGCGCGCTCAGCGCTTCTTCGCGCGGCCCGCGACCACATTGAGCATCTTCTCGGTGGCGGTGACCGCCGCCGCGAGCTGGTCGGAGTCGACCCCGAGCGTCGAGAGGCTCTCGCGCCCCGAGCCGCCCTTCCAGGTGATCACCGTCTCGACGAGCGCGCCGGTGCGGCCTCCCGGCGGGATGCGCACCCGGTAGTCGACCAGCTCCGGCACGGCGATCGCGAAGCGGCGGGCCGCCTTGGAGAGCGCCTGCATGAACGCGTCGTAGCCGCCGTCGCCGCGCGCGCGCGCCGTCGCGCGCTTGCCGCGGTAGGCCAGCGTCACCTCCGCCTCGGGGGTCTCGCCGCTGCCGACGACGACGCGATAGGCCTCGACCCGGACGAGCTGCTCGGCAGGCGTCTTGAGCACGTCGGCGATGATGAAGCGCAGGTCCTCGGGGACGACGGTGTGCTTCTTGTCGCCGAGCTCGACGATGCGCCGCAGCACGAGCTCGCGCGCCTCGTCCGGCAGCTCGATGCCGAGCTGCTTCAGGTTCTGGTCCAGGCTGGCCTTGCCGGAGAGCTTTCCGAGCGCGTAGCGGCGGCGCTGGCCGAAGCGGCCGGGGGCGAGGCGGCTCGCGTAGAGGTCGGCCTTGGCGTCGCCGTCCGCGTGGATGCCCGCCGTCTGCGTGAAGACGTCGCTCCCGACGATCGGCTCGTTGGCGCTCACGTTCTTCCCGCTGAACGTCTCGACGAGCTTCGAGACCGAGACGAGCCGGGACTCGTCGACGCGCGTGCGGAAGCGGGTGTGGTCGTGCAGCGCCGCCACGACCTCGGCCAGCTTGCTGTTGCCCGCGCGCTCGCCCATGCCGTTCACGCTGGTGTGGACGCCGCGCACGCCGGCCTCCACAGCCGCGACGCAGTTCGCCGTGGCGAAGCCGTAGTCGTTGTGGCCGTGGTACTCGAAGTGGGTGTCGGGCCAGGACGACACCATGAGCCCGACGAAGCGCGTCACGTCGGCGGGCGCCAGGACCCCGAGCGTGTCGGCCAGATAGATGCGCGTCACTTCGAGCTTGTCGAGGAGCTTCATCATGGCGAACACGTAGTCGGCGCTCTCGCGCACGCCGTTGGACCAGTCCTCGAGGTAGACGTTCGTCTCGATCCCTCGCTTGCGAGCGGCGCGCACCGTGTCCTCGACCCGGGCGCGGTGCTTCTCCGGACTCATGCGCAGCTGCTTCACGCAGTGGCGCTCCGAGCCCTTCACGAGGAGGTTCATCGCCTTGACGCCGACCTCGGCGGTCCAGTCGACGGACGCGTGGCCGTCGCAGTAGCCGAGCACCTCGACCCGCTCGAGCTGGCCCGCGCGCCGCGCGTAGCGCGCGACGCGGCGCGCGCCCTCGCGCTCGCCCTCGGACACCCGCGTGCCGGCCACCTCGATGCGGTCGACGCCGACCTCGACGAGGAGCATGCGCGCGAGCTGCAGCTTCTCGTCGGGCGTGTACGCGACGCCCGGCGTCTGCTCGCCGTCGCGCAGCGTCGTGTCCATGAGCTCGATCGTCGGGGGCGCCATCGACTCCGCCGGGCCAGGCCGCCGGCCGGCGCGCAGGCCGCGCGGGGGCTCGCGCTCCGCGGGCGCCGCGCCGCCGCGTGGGCCTCCGTACTGGACCGCGGGCGTCGGAGGGTAGCAGCCCGCCTACACTGCGCCGGATGGAGCTGCGCCGCTTCCCGGTCGACGCCGCCGACGCGGGCAGCCGGCTCGACGCCTTCCTCGCCCGCGCCCTCGGCGCCTCGCGCGCGCAGGCGCGCCGCGTGCTGTCCCGGGGCGTGGTGCGCGTGGACGGGCGCGC
>DATAGA010000416.1:0-3092 GCA_036257215.1 Myxococcota bacterium | reverse complement strand
TTAGTCAATCCCGGAGGACGCCATGCGACTGTGCACCTTCCGCGAGGGCGGCGCGGCGAAGCTCGGCGCGATCGTCGGCGACGAGGTGGTGGACCTCGCCGAGGCGGCGCCCGCGCTCCCGCACGACCTCGCCGCGCTCCTCGCGGGCGGTCCCGACGCGCTCGCGCAGGCGGAGCGCGCGGCGGCCGCCGGCCCCCGTCGGCTCGCGCTCGACGCCGTCGAGCTCGGTCCGCCGCTCCTGCGCCCGCCGAAGTTCCTCGCCATCGGCCTCAACTACGCCGACCACATCGCCGAGTCGGGCGTCGAGCCGCCGAAGCAGCCCACCGTCTTCAACAAGCAGTCGACGTGCGTCGCGGGGCCGCGCGACCCGATCCACCTCCCGCGCGTGTCGGGCGCGCTCGACTACGAGGGCGAGCTCGGGTTCGTCGTGGGACGCCGCTGCCGCCACGTCCCGCGCGCGCGCGCCCACGAGGCGATCGCGGGCTACCTCGTCGTGAACGACGTCACGGTGCGCGACTGGCAGCTGCGCGTGCCGACCTGGACGATGGGCAAGTCGTTCGACACGCACGGGCCCATCGGCCCCTGGCTCACCACGGCCGACGAGATCGGCGACCCGCACGGCCTGCGCCTGCGCACGCTCGTGAACGGCGAGGTGCGCCAGGACTCGAATACGAAGCAGCTCGTGTTCGACTGCTACGCGCTGGTCGAGCACCTCTCGACCGCGTTCACGCTCGAGCCCGGCGACGTCGTCGCGACCGGGACGCCCGGCGGAGTCGGCATCGCCCAGAAGCCGCCGCGCCTGCTCCAGGCGGGCGACGTGGTCCGCGTCGAGATCGAGGGGCTCGGCGCCCTCGAGAACCGCGTGATCCCCGAGCCCGACACGGCTCTGCTCTAGCCGTTCTCTACCAAGGAGGTCCCATGGCCCTGCACCGCCTGCGCTCGCTCGAGGTCGGCGTCCCCGACCTCGACTCCGTGCGCGCCTTCTACCGCGACTTCGGCCTCACCGAGACCGCGCCCGGGCGCTTCGAGACCGCCGACGGCGGCGAGCAGCTGCGCCTCGCGAGCGCGCCGTTCCGGCGGCTGCTCGGGCTAGGCGTCGGGGTCGACGACGCGGACGACCTCGGCCGCGCCGCCGCCGCGCTCGCGCGCCTCGGCGTCGCCGCCGATCGCGACGCCCGCGCGCTGCGGGCGCTCGAGCCGGTCACCGGCGTGCGCGTCGAGCTCGCGGTGGAGCCGCGCGTCGCGCAGAAGCCGCCGGCGCCGGTCGCTGCGAACACGCCCGGGCGCTCGCTGCGCGTCGACGCGCGCGCGCCCGCCGTCCTGCCCGGCCCGACGCCGCGGCCGCGCCGGCTCTCCCACGCCGTGCTCGGCTCGACGGACGCCGCCGCCTCGCGCCGCTTCTTCGACGCCGTCGGCTTCCGCGTGAGCGACGAGCTGCCCGGCCTCGGCGCCGCGTTCCTGCGCTGCTCCACCGACCACCACAACCTGCTCGTGCAGCCGGCGCCCGTCGTGTTCCTGCACCACACGGCGTGGGAGATGGACGACGTCGACGCCGTCGGCCGCGCCGCCGCCGCGATGGTCGCCGCCGATCCCGCGCGCCACGTGTGGGGCCTCGGGCGCCACGGCCTCGGCTCGAACTACTTCTGGTACCTGCGCGACCCGGCCGGCGGCTTCGCCGAGTACTCGAGCGACCTCGACGTCGTCGCGGACGAAGAGGCATGGCGCGTGGCGGCGTCGACCGCCGCGCACCCGCTCGCGGCGTGGGGCCCGCCGGTGCCCCCCGCGTTCCTCGCGCCCGAGGACGTCGCCGCGCTCGCGCGCGGCGCCTGAGGCGCGCGTGGCGTCGGAGACCGTGCAGGCCGACGTCGCGATCGTCGGCTTCGGGCCGGTCGGGCAGCTGCTCGCGATCCTGCTCGGCCGGCGCGGCCGGCGCGTCGTCGCGCTCGAGCGCTGGCCGGAGCCGTACCCGCTGCCGCGCGCAGTGCACTTCGACCACGAGGTCGCGCGCGTGCTCCAGGGCGCGGGCGCGCTCCCGGGGCTCGCGGGGCTTACCGAGCCCAGCGGGGTCTACGAGTGGCGCAACGCGAAGGGCGACGTGCTGCTGCGCATCGGCCTCGACGCGGATCACAGCCTCTCGGGCTGGCCCACGTCGACGATGTTCTGCCAGCCCGAGCTCGAGCGCGCGCTCGAGGCGCAGGCGGGTGCGCTGCCGAAGGTGGCGGTCGAGCGCGGCTGCGAGGTCGTGGCGCTGCGCGACGAGGGCGACGCCGTCGCGCTCGAGGCGCGGCGCGCGGACGGAGCGAGCGTCGCGCTGCGCGCCCGCTACGCCGTCGGCTGCGACGGCGCGAACAGCTTCGTGCGCGGCGCGATCGGCGCCGAGTGCCGCGACCTCGGCTTCGCGTACGACTGGCTCGTCGTCGACCTGCTCCCGCGCGAGAAGCGGCGCTGGGAGCCGCTCAACTGGCAGCTGTGCGACCCGGCGCGGCCGACGACGCTCGTCTCGGGCGGCCCCGGCCGGCGCCGCTTCGAGTTCATGCGCCTCCCGCACGAGGCGCCGGAGGAGCTGGCCAACGAGGCGGCGGCGTGGCGCCTGCTCGAGCCATGGGACCTCTCGCCCGCGAACGCGACGCTCGAGCGCTGCGCGCTCTACACCTTCGGCGCCCGCGTCGCCGATCGCTGGCGGCGCGGGCGCGTCCTCCTCGCCGGCGACGCCGCGCACCTGATGCCGCCCTTCGCGGGTCAGGGCCTCTGCTCGGGCCTGCGCGACGCGGCCAACCTCGCCTGGAAGCTCGACCTCGCGCTCAGCGGCGGCGCGGGCGGCGAGGTCTGCGCGACCGACGCGCTGCTCGACAGCTACGCCGGCGAGCGCGCCCCGCACGTCGAGCGGCTGATCGCTCTCTCGGTGGAGCTCGGCCGCGTGATCTGCGTGTCCGACCCCGCCGAGGCCGCGGCGCGCGACGCCCGCATGGTGGCGGACGACCGCGCGCGGGGAGGGTCCCTGCCCGTGCCGCTGCCCCGGCTCGGCGCCAGCACGTGGCTCGACTCGACGCCGGCGGCGGGCGAGCTCTTCGTGCAGGGGCGCGTGCGCGCCC
>DATAGA010000387.1:0-3771 GCA_036257215.1 Myxococcota bacterium | reverse complement strand
GCCGACGACGAGCGCGAGCGGCTGCTCGCCGTCGCCGAGCGCGCGCGGGCCGAGGCCGAGAAGGCGAACCGGGCCAAGGACGAGTTCCTCGCGGTGCTCTCCCACGAGCTCCGCTCGCCGCTGAACGCGATGCTCGGCTGGATCCCGATCCTGAAGCGCGCGGCCGCGCCGGACGACCTCGTGGACCGCGCCGTGCAGACGCTCGAGCGCAACATCTGGACGCAGGCGCAGGTCATCAACGACCTGCTCGACGTCTCGCGCATCGCGTCGGGCAAGCTCGAGCTCGAGAGCACCCGCGTCGACCTCGCCGCCGTCGTCGCGGGAGCGGTGGAGTCGATGCAGCCGATGGGGCTCGCGAAGCGGGTCGCGCTCGGGCTCACGCTCTCGCGCGAGCGGCTCGAGGTCGACGGGGACCCCGCTCGGCTGCAGCAGATCGTCGGGAACGTCCTCCACAACGCGCTGAAGTTCACGCCTGAGGGCGGGCGCGTCGCCGTGCGGGTGCACGACCGCGACCAACAGGTCGTGGTCGAGGTCGAGGACACGGGCGTCGGCATCGAGCCGGAGCTCTTGCCCCACGTCTTCGATCGCTTCGTGCAATCCGAATCGAGCACCACGCGGCGGCACGGAGGCCTCGGGCTGGGTCTCGCGATCGTGAAGCAGCTGACGGCGCTTCACGGAGGCACGGTGCACGTGGAGAGCGCCGGGGTCGGGCGCGGCGCGACGTTCTACGTACGGCTCCCGCTGGCCGCGCCGCTGGCGCGCGCGCTCGCCGCCGCCGCTCCCGTGGCGCCGCGCGCGCGCCGCGGTGGCCACCCGCTCGACGTGCTGATCGTCGAGGACGACCCCGACTCGCGCGACGCGCTCGGCATGGCGCTCGAGGAGCACGGTGTGCGCGTCCGCCTCGCCGGCTCGGTGCGCCAGGCGCTCGAGAAGTACGAGGTTCAGCCGCCCGACATGCTGCTCAGCGACATCGGCATGCCGGGGGAGGACGGCTACGCGCTGATCCGCGCCATCCGCGAGCGCGAGGAGGGGACCGCGCGCCGCACGCTCGCGATCGCGATGACGGGCTTCGCGACCGTACAGGACCGCGAGCGGGCGCTGCGCGCGGGCTTCGACGAGCACGTCGGCAAGCCCGTCGCGCCCGGCGCCCTGCTGGAGCGCGTGCGGCTCCTCTCCCAATCGCGCGGCGCTCGCTAGCGCGAGAGGCGCGCTCGGCCGCGTGGTTCGTACAGAGCGCGCCTTGCCGATCTCCGGCGCTACGCTGGCGGCACGCCCACTGGAGATCCCCATGTCCCTCGTCGTGCTCGGTGGCAACGTCTCGCCCTTCGTGCGCAAGGTCCGGGTGGCCCTCGCCGAGAAGGGCCTCGACTACCGGCTCGAGCCGGTGAACCCGTTCGCGCCGCCCGCCGGCTGGCGGGAGGTGAGCCCGCTGGGAAAGATCCCCGCGCTCAGGGACGGCGAGCGCGTGATCAACGACTCGTCGGTCATCTGCGCCTACCTCGAGCGGCGCTTCCCCGAGCCCGCGCTGTATCCCTCCGAGCCGTACGAGTACGCGCGCACCCTCTGGTTCGAGGAGTTCGCCGACGGCGGCATGATCCCGACCGCGGGCCCGAAGGTGTTTCGCGCGCTCGTGTTGAAGCCGCTCCTCACCGGCAAGGACGCGCCCGACCCGGCCGACGAGGCCGCGGCCGACAAGTGCGTCGCCGAGGAGCTGCCGCCGTTCTGGGACTACCTGGAGCGGGAGCTCGGCGACCGGGAGTTCCTCGTCGGGGGACGCCTCACGATCGCGGACATCGCGGTGGCGAGCCCGTTCGTGAACCTGCGGCACGCGGGCGTCGCGCCCGAGCGCAAGCGCTGGCCGCGGCTGCGCGCGTTCCTCGACCGCCTGCACGGGCGGCCGTCGTTCGCGAAGCTCATCGCGGACGAGACGCCCACGTTCGGCAAACGCAGCGCCCGCATCGCGGACTGAGCGGCGCGCGTCACCGCAGCGTACGCGGGCCGAGGAGCCGGCTGCGCCGGTGGGGCGGCGTCCGGCGCCGTCCCGGCGCGCGCGCGAGCTGCGAGAGCGCCGCGCGAACGTCGGCTCGCAAGGCTTCGCGCTGCGCCGCGAGCACCGCGGCGGGAGCCGCGTCGAAGCGACGGCCCGCATCGCGGATCCGCTTCTTCGCGCGCACCAGGCGCTGGCTCATCGCCGCGGGCGAAGCGCGCAGAGCCGATCCGATCGCGGCCGCGTCGAAGCCGCAGAGGGCCTGGAGCACGAGCGGGGCTCGCACGCCGGGCTCGATCGCCGGGTGCGCGCACACGAGCGAGAGGACGCAGCCCTCGTCCGGTCGCTCGGTCGCCGCGTGCAGCTCCTCGGCGAGGAGGCGCAGGTGCCCGGCGGCGCGCTCCGCGCTGCGGCGGCGACGGGCGGCGTCGATGCAGCGGCGCTTCGCGACCGCCAGGACCCACGCCTCGGGATTGCGCGGCACCCCGTGGGCCGGCCAGTCCACGAGCGCGGCCGCGAGGGCGGAGGAGAGCGCGTCCTCGGCGCCCGCGACATCCCGGGTCCGGGTGGCGAGCAGCCCCAGCAGCCTCCCGTAGCTGCGCTCGGCCACCGCCTCGGCGACCGCGTGGGCCCCGCCCTCGTTCGATTCGTTGCTGTCGAGCCTCTGCACAGTTCACTCTCCCCGGGCGCGGCAGACGCCAGGCGCCGTCGGCAGGCGGCCCCGGCGTGGCAAAGGGACCAGGATCGCCCACCGCTTTCGTAGAACAATCGACAAGAATCGATATCATCGTTTCACCATGGGAACGGACGACCGGCGCCGCAGCGCCGCCGCGATGCTGGTCTTCGCCGAGGTGGTCGCGACGGGCAGCTTCACCGAGGCGGCCCGGCGGCTGGGGCTCTCGAAGGCGTCGGTGAGCCGCGAGGTGGCAGGCCTCGAGCGCCGGCTCGGCGCGCAGCTTCTGCGCCGCACGACGCGCAGCATGAGCCTCACCGAGATCGGCGAGACCTTCTACGCCGGCTGCCAACGCGTGGTGGAGGAAGCGGAGCAGGCCGAGCGGAGCGTAAGTGAGCTCCAGGTCGAGCCGCGGGGCGAGATCCGGCTGGCCGCGTCGGTGTCGCTCGGGCAGCTGCACATCGCCCCGGCGCTCCCGGCGTTCCTCGCCCGCTACCCCAAGCTGCGCGTGCGCATGGACCTCACCGACCGCCTGGTCGACCTCGTGCGCGAGAAGTTCGACCTCGCGGTCCGCATCGCCGGGCGGCTCGCGGACGCGACGCTGGTGCAGCGCCGGCTCTGCCCCATCCGCTTCGTCGTGTGCGCGGCGCCGGCCTACCTGGAGCGGCACGGCGCGCCGCGCGAGCCCGCCGAGCTCGAGCGCCACAACTGCCTGGGCGTCGGCGCCTCGCCCTGGCAGCTGATGCTCCCGCGCGAGCGCGTGGCCCGGCTGCGCGGCGACCTCTACGTCGACAACGGCGACGCGTTGCGACGCGTAGCGCTCGTGGGACACGGCATCGTGTTCCTGCCGACGTACCTGGTCGGAGAGGACGTGGCGCATGGCCGGCTCGTCCGCATCCTGCCGGAGCAGCTCGGGCTCGAGGGATCCGCGTTCGCGGTGTATCCGCGCAGCCGACACGCCTCGCCGAAGCTGCGGGCGCTGATCGACTACCTCGCGGACCTGCTGGGGCCGGAGCCGGCGTGGGACGCGTTTGCAGACGCGCCCCACGCCGCTCGTGCCGCGGCCGCGCGCGGGCGGGCGCGGCTGCGCCCGGCCTCACGCGCTGGCCGT